>NZ_DCAP01000022.1:0-173668 GCF_002311535.1 Salegentibacter sp. UBA1130
AAAAGACTTAACTGCGACTGGTCATAGGTCTTAAATACTGCTTTGGCTTTCATTCAATAAAATAATAAAAACCTCAAAATAATCCAACAAGAAAGGCTGCCTTTTCAGACAGCCTCTTTATATTAAGTCGGGGTGGCAGGGTGAATTTGCCGCTCCCTTAATACCCGTAAATGCAGTACTTTTCTTTATTTCCTTTCCTCCAGGTAACCGAATGGGTAACTTTGAGAATGATTTAAATAATTAATCAAAGATAAGGAATTTTAAAACATACAATTATTACAAGGGGTTTATATCTTTAGATCTCCAACAAATTGAAGTGAACGAACTTCGCGTAATTCCAAAGCTTGGTTTTTATAGACACCTTCAATAGGTTTAAAAAAAGTTATGTCGCAAGGAATTCTTGTTAGTTCTGCGGTAAAATTTATTTTAATAGTTTTATCAATATCATCCAAATTAATAGTGTATTGAAATGTCGATTCATTTGGATTAAATAACCTAAGTGAGTTATCTAACTCTCTTAGGTCAGCATCAGAATTAAGCAATTCATTTTCAGGAACAAATTGAAATCCAGCACCGGGAAAATCGCCTTCTACACTAATATTATTTGGGTCAATAGTTCCGTTATCGATTAGGTTTGCCCCTGTGCTATCAACTATTCTGACATATAAAGAAGGAAATATTGGATCATAAAGTGAACAGTCAATTTCTTCTTCATCATCATTTTTCGAACAGCCCATAAAAATTGTAACTGTAATTATTACGAGAATTATTTTTTTCATATCACTTTGAAATAAAAAGTTTGTCAATTTGAAAGAAGGTATAGATGAAAATTCAGTTCGCATTAAACTTAATTAAAGAGATAATTTATTCTAAAAGAGAAACTATTTGTTCTTAGATTAAATTCATCAGTTTTATATAAATCACTGATTGCAGCTTGATAATTATAGCCCATTCCTGCTTCCAAATTTTCAATAAATTCATAATAGATTGAAGCACCAATAAATACTTCTAAAAAATATCCTTTACTTATTGTATCTAAGTCATTTTCTATTTCAAAATTGTTATTTAATCCACCTTCAACAATTGGTTTTAATTTTCCTTTTGAAAAATTATAATTGATTGATATGGGAATAGTTAAAAATCTTTGTTTTAACGTTTGTGACACGGATATTGGAAAAGAATAAAATTTATCGCAAGTTGCACAATTGTAAGTTCCCATTAGATCTTTATTCGCATATAAAATTCCAGAGGACAGCCCTAAACTTTGTTGAATAAAGTAATCAGCGGTAATTCCAAAACTGTAGTTATTTTTATCAAATTCAACTGCATATCCATTGATATTTCCGTCAGTTACAATATAATCGGTTCTGTCACCGTCACGTGAAAATGATAAATTATCTGTAGAAAATTCAAGACCGAAACTCCATTGGGTATTATTTTGAGAATAAACGCTAATTTGAAGTAGTAAAAATGCTATGAGTAGTATTTTTTTCATAAAACTATTGATTAACGGGAGCATGAGTATTTATTGTAGCATTGAGGCTTATAATTAATGACTCTATTTAATAGATGCATTTTTTCTCGATTGGTTGCGTCAAATTGTTAACAAACATACTGTTAAATTAATTAGTTGATTCTTATACTGTATTCTAACTCCTAAAATTTCAGTAAGAATACAACCTAATTTTTTTTTGTTTAGTTCATATTAAAATAAGGGGGAGTAAGCAAGAGGATGACACGCAGAGCGATGTCATTTGACTCCCCTAATATTTAAAATTCTGATTATAAGCATATTAAATAATGAAAAACTCGAAATATATCCACCTCAGTGGATATACCCCACTGGAAGAAGCTGTAAAATCACGAGGGCTATAGCCAGTTAGTATTAAAATAGTACCCATTTTGATAAAATCAAATGCCACTCACCACTTTTACTTCCACTTCGCAAAAGCTTCATTTCAGCAAAAGAGGTTCATTACTAATTGTCTTGGACACGAGTCAAAAAGCTTAGAATATTAAAAAACTGAAAAAATAATGTCGAAAAGCTTTTTGACTCAAGTCCGCCTGGGCGGTAACTAAAATTCACCGATCAGGATTTCAGAGTTTTTTTATACCTTCTTGCTTCACCTTACCTTTTGCTGCTAAAAAACAAGCTTTAAAATTAACCGGAGTGCATAACCGCTATGCTTTTATAACTCCTTTATAATTTAAAAGCTTGAAGATGAATGGCAACAAAAGGTAATGCGACGGTTCTGGAAGAAGTAAATAAAGAAAGCGGAATAAACCAGTTCATCCTGATCTACAAGATTTCTTCTTTTCGCCGGCAAAAGGAAAATGCTCAAGATGAAAAAAGTAAATCTTATTATCTCAGTGATGGCGAACTTAGGCAGTTAAAATTTTTCTTTGAGTAAAACATCGTAATTATTAAACTGAATTAGTAGCTCGATTTCCAAATGCATTAAAGAAAAGGAAAGCAAGATGTGTCATTGTAATGACAATCTTGCTTTGCGCCCGATGGTTGCAAAGGTTTTAAAATAAAAAACTTACCTCAAATAGCCTGAAAGCCCCAATAAAACCGTTGAAATTTGCAGTGAAACTAATTTGAATTAGACAGTATTTTTATACCGGAGTAGTGAAATGAACGCGAGATTACCAGTAAATGGACTGGAACACCCTGAAAATAGGTTAAAATTTACTGGTATTACAAAAACAAAATAGGTTTTGCGCCCTATGCTGTTTTTACTTTTCACTTAACTTCCCGTACGCTATAAAAACAGCATAGGATCCAGCGCTGTAAGTTATGGTAGATTTGGGACCATATTTTTTCTTTTTTAACTAGCTTATTTTATATCAAAACCTGCAAAATCTATACAAAATTCAGCATCGTTTTATTTTTGATGACAAAGTGATGCGGAAATGATGCGGCTGAAAATCCCCAGTATTACTGGTCTTATTTATCTCTGGCATCGATTCATCAAAAAAAGAAGAAATTATCGGAGGCTTTTCTCCTTTGTTGTATTCAGAATTTGTTGCTTTGATGCAAATCTTCCCGAAAGCCTTAATAACATTGAGCTTAGGACCCGCATCACTTCTGCATCGTTTCATCGTTTTTTATTTAAGAGAGTTTAGATTGCAATTGATCCATATCATCTCCTAATTTTTGATCGACTACTCTGGCATAGATTTGCGTAGTTGATAATTTAGTGTGCCCCAGGAGCTTTGAAACGGTTTCTATGGGCACCCCATTGGATAGTGTCACCGTTGTAGCAAAAGTATGCCTTGCAACGTGAAAACTAAGCTTTTTAGGAATTTTACACTGGTCTGCAATTTCCTTCAAGTAAGTATTTGTTTTTTGGTTGCTATACACCGGTAATAGAAATTCTGAAGTTGGGTTTTCATATTTATACAAAATACTGCGGGCTTTTTCTAGAAGCGGGACCTTTATAGGTTCATTGCTTTTCTCCCGCCTGCTATAAATCCAATCTTTCCCATTTACACCTTTTATTAAATTATCCCGGGTAAGGTTTTTTAACTCTCCATAACACATACCAGTATAGCAGGAAAAAACAAAAATATCCTTGGTGGTCTCCAGTGTTACTCTTCTGAATCGGGTCTCCTCAATATAATCTAGTTCTCTTTGGCTCAAATAAGCACGATCAAATTTCTCAAACTTCATTTTATAGTCCCGGAATGGATCCTTATCCAGCCAACCAAGTTTAATGGCTAAATTGGTGAGCTTCTTAAATCGCTCCATATGTTTCATTATTCCGTTATTACTCAATTGCTTTTTGCCATTTTTCCCATTTTTTCTTCTTAGAAACTTGTCGAAACTGGTAACGAATTGATAATCTATATTTTTAAGATAGATATCTTTGATTCTATGCTCGCAGGAAAGGTAATCACTCAAATACTTTTCTGTAGCCCCGTAATTTTTTAGCGTTCCTGGTTTAAGTACATCAACCATAGTGGTTTTATGATATTCAAGAATTTCCTGGAGGGATTTAAAATTCGCATCAGCCCCAAGAAAACGGGCTTTGACAGCCTTGGCTGTTATAATTCTATCTTCTTTTAGCAGGTCTTCATAACACTGCAATAATTTTGAATACTTGGCGTCCAGATAATTATTTAAAACTGTAGCTTCAAGGTTTCTTCCTTTTAACCTGTGGGCGCGATCATCCCAGGATTCCGGGTCACATTGTCGTCTTAAACTAATTTCTGCCCGACGGCCATTGACAGTTACCCTTGCATAAATAGGTGCAAGAGTATCTTTTTTCTTGGCCAAATTCAGCCAAAAGAGAATGCGAAAAGTGGGTTTTGTTTTCATTGCCTTTCATTTAGGTAACCGATTTAACATAATTGTCGAAGTCAAATCACGCTAAAGCCCTAAGGCAACTGAAAGGTAAGAAAAAATAGGTGACCGATTAGGTAACCGAATAGGTCACATTTTATTTGATATCAAACAAAAAAAAATGATTCCCAGTTTTGCTAAAAGCACTGAAAATCATTTATTTAGGTGGTTTTTGAGCTATTTTGATACTCAAAAAGTCGGGGTGGCAGGATTCGAACCTGCGGCCTCCTGCTCCCAAAGCAGGCGCGATAACCGGGCTACGCTACACCCCGAGTAATTTTTTAATCGCGCTCGGCACGATAACTTAAGTTTATAATAGTAAAAACTATTGTTAAACTTCAAAATTTCAACTTGAGTGAATTAATATCCCCCAAAGCGGGTGCAAATATAAGAAAACTTATCAGTCTACAAGAAAAACTTTAGATTTTTTATATCTTAGTTGAATCTTGCTGGCAATGCAGGATAAGCTAATCACAAAAAAAATTATTATGAAGCGAATTTTATTATTATTGGGGTTGATTTTTACCTTTTCCGCCTGCGGAGATAATCAAAAATCTGATAAAAAAGCCGAGGTGGAAGAACCAACAGAAACAAATGCTCAGGATTCTGATAACCCGGTACCAAAAGAAATGCCGGAAGCTGTTTCTCCCGAAAATGAATATAAACACGAGGTTGTTGCAGAGAATATGACAATTCCATGGGGATTTGATTTTCTTCCCGATGGTAGCATCCTTGCAACCGAAAAAGGTGGCGATATTTATCATTTTAAAAATGGTAAACGTGTAGCTATTACCGGAGGTCCCGAAATTTACAATCAGGGGCAGGGTGGATTACTGGATATCGCCCTTCATCCCGATTTTGAGAACAATAATTGGGTTTATATCACCTATTCATCAGATGAAGGTGAAAGCGAAGGGGGAAATACTGCCTTAATGCGAGCCAAACTGGAAAACAATCAACTAACCAGTCGCGAAGATTTATACAAAGCCACTCCTAACTCTACCAGAGGACAACATTTTGGATCACGAATTGTTTTTGATGGAGAAGGTCATTTATTTTTTACTATTGGAGATAGAGGAAATAGAGATGTGAATCCGCAGGATATTACAAGAGATGGTGGGAAAGTATACCGACTTAACTTAGACGGAAGCGTACCTTCAGACAATCCTTTTGTAGGTGAAGAAAACGCTATAGAAGCTATTTATTCTTACGGACACAGAAATCCGCAGGGGATGATTTTCAACGAAGAAACCGGAGAAGTTTGGGTTAATGAACACGGCCCAAAAGGTGGTGATGAAATTAATGTTGTAAAAGCTGGAAAAAATTACGGTTGGCCGGTAGTAACTTATGGTGAAAATTATGATGGCACTACTATTACTGAAGATAGAACGGGACCTGAATTTCAGAACCCACTTACCTACTGGTTACCATCAATCGCACCAAGCGGATTTGAAAAAGTAACTTCAGATAAATATCCAGAGCTTAAAGGAAACTTTTTAGTGGGTGCCCTTAAATTTCAATATTTAGAACATTTAGCCATAGAAAATGGAGAAGTAACTACACGTGAGAAATTATTGGAAGGTCTTGGAAGATTAAGAGATGTTCAACAAGGCCCTGACGGATTTATCTACGCTGCTGTTGAAGGAACGGGTATAGTAAAATTGCTACCCCTGGAGGAAGCTGAATAATTTATAATCCTAAGATCGAAGCTTAGGAATTAAAACATCATATTTATTTCTAATTTGGGGCAAATGTTTAAATTTGCCCCAAATTTTTTTAGATGCTCATTATAGGAATTACAGGTGGAACCGGTAGTGGAAAAACTACGGTAGTAAGGCAAATTATAGACGAATTAAAAAATGAAGAGGTAGATGTAATTTCCCAGGATTCCTACTATAAAGACCTAAGTCATTTAGCTAAAGAAGAGCGGGTTAAATCCAATTTTGACCATCCAAAATCTATAGATTTTGATCTTTTAGTTGAACATTTAAAAGAGCTTAAAGCAGGCAATACCATTCAGCAGCCTGTATATTCATTTACAGAACATAACCGCACCAAACAAACCCTGGAAACCCAACCCAGGAAAGTGGTGATTGTAGAAGGCATTCTAATCTTCGCCCATCCTGATATTAGGGAGATGTTTGATATTAAAATCTACGTTCACGCCGATAGTGACGAACGTCTAATTCGCCGACTTAAGAGAGATATTTCTGAACGTGGGCGCGATTTAGATGAAGTTTTATGGCGATATCAAACTACGCTGAAACCAATGCACCAGCAGTTTATAGAACCTACCAAAGAATTTGCCGATATCATTATTCCTACCAACCGTTATAACACCGTTGCTGTTGATATTGTGCAAACCATAATCAAAGACCGCTTGACCTAATTTTGTATCTTTAATCCAAATAGCCGAGAAAAATTTAAGTTTTACGGTTTAACCAAAACAATCTTAATTAGTTACTGAAGTTAGAAGGTGTGAAATTAAAGGAATTAAGAAACAAAAAATGGTTTAAAATTATTAGCAACAAATATGTGCTGCTAATAATTATTTTTGGAGGCTGGATGCTATTTTTAGATAGTAATTCCTGGTTAGTCCATAATGAACTCAACCAGGAAGTAGAGGAGCTTGAAGAAAATAGGCAGTATTACAAAAATGAAATCTCCAAAGATAAAGCAACCATACAACAGCTTCAGGATTCGGTAGAGATGGAAAAATTTGCGCGCCAGCAATATTATATGAAACGTCCCAATGAAGAAATATTCATCATTGAATACGATACAATTCAGGATTAATTTTTCAGAAAAACCACACAATGAAAGAATCATTATTTCAGGAATTTGAAGAAGTTTCTGCAAAAGAATGGAAACAAAAAATACAATTTGATCTAAAAGGAGCCGATTATAACGAGAAACTCGTTTATAAGTCCCTGGACGGAATTAATATAAAACCTTTTTATAGTGGTGAAGATGTTGAAGAAAGTATAAAAACACCTTCTCCAAAAAACTGGAACATTTGCGAAAGATTATACGTAGTTTCTGTTGAAAAAAGTAATAAGCGTGCAAATGAAATTCTTAACAAAGGAACCGAAAGCCTTTGGTTTATCATTCCAAATGAAGAAATTTCTATTGAAAATTTACTGGAGGGAATAGTACTGGATAAAACCATAATTTACTTTAGTTTCAGCTTTTTTTCTGAAAATTATTTCAAACGTTTTCGGGAGTATTTTAAAGGAAAACAGCATCAGGTTTTTCTTCAATTTGATATTGTAGGAAACCTTGCCCGTTCCGGAAACTGGTTCCATAATCTTCAAAAAGACCACGAAATCCTGAACAGTATTTTCACTAATTCCAAAGATTTTAAATCGGTAATCAGTATAGATACCGCTTTATATCAAAATGCCGGTGCAAATATTCCACAGCAATTGGCTTATGCCCTGGCGCACGTTAACGAATATCTTAACCATTTTCAGGAAAGCCCGAATTTCGAGAAATTACAACCACAATTTCTAATTGCTTCCGGACCAAATTATTTCTTCGAAATAGCAAAAATTAAAGCTCTAAGATGGCTATACGCTACTTTAGCTTCAGAATACAACATCCCGGAAACCTGCCATATCCTGGCGCAACCCACCAAAAGAAATAAAACACTTTACGATTTCAACGTAAATCTTCTTCGAACAACCACTGAAAGTATGAGCGCTGTTTTAGGCGGTGCCGATACGGTTTATAATATGCCTTATGATGCTATCTATCATAAAAACAATGAGTTTGGAGACAGGATTGCCCGTAATCAATTGCTAGTGATGAAACACGAGGCATACCTTGACAAGGTTGCCAATGCTGCCGAAGGTGCTTATTATATTGAAAGCCTTACCAAACAATTTGCGGAAATGGCCCTAGATATTTTTAAAGAAATAGAGAAAGGTGGTGGCTTTTTAAAGCAATTAAAAGAAGGAGCTATTCAGCGAAAAATAAAGGAAAGCGCTAAAAAGGAACAGGAACAATTTGATAGTGGAGAATTGGTATTAATAGGTACTAATAAATTCGAAAATCCGCAGGACAAAATGAAAGATGAACTGGAATTGTATCCATTTTTAAAGCAAAATCCGCGTAAAACTCTAATAGAACCTATCCTGGAAAGACGTATAAGTGAACAAATTGAGCAGGAAAGAATAAAGCAGGAAAAGGTCGAATAATTAAAAAAAAGAGCAATGCAAAGAAAAGATCTTCAACATATAGAATTAAAAGAACCAGCAATTGGCAAGCGGCAAAAAGAGGGTGAAAACAACACCTATAAAACCCCGGAAGAAATCAACTTGCAGCCTTCTTATTCAAAAGAAGATATCAAAGATCTAAAACACTTAAATTTTGCGGCTGGAATTCCTCCCTATTTACGGGGTCCTTATAGTACAATGTATGTTAGTCGGCCGTGGACGATTCGCCAGTATGCTGGATTTTCTACTGCTGAAGAAAGCAATGCTTTTTACCGAAGAAATCTTGCTGCCGGGCAAAAAGGGCTTTCGGTTGCTTTTGATCTTCCCACCCATCGCGGTTACGACAGCGATCATGAACGTGTGGTTGGCGATGTGGGAAAAGCCGGTGTTGCGATAGATTCGGTCGAAGATATGAAGATCCTTTTTGACCAGATTCCGCTCGATAAAATGTCGGTTTCTATGACGATGAACGGTGCGGTTTTACCGGTTTTGGCATTCTATATCGTTGCTGCCGAAGAACAGGGCGTTAAACCGGAACAACTTTCAGGAACTATTCAAAACGATATTTTAAAGGAGTTTATGGTACGTAATACCTACATCTATCCACCTACTCCTTCAATGAAGATTATTTCAGATATTTTTGAATATTCCTCTCAAAATATGCCCAAATTCAATAGCATAAGTATTTCGGGCTATCATATGCAGGAAGCCGGTGCTACCTGCGATATTGAACTGGCTTACACCTTAGCCGACGGATTGGAATATATTAGAAAAGGCCTTGAAGCCGGGATGGATATAGATAGTTTTGCTCCCCGACTTTCATTTTTCTGGGGAATTGGGATGAATCATTTTATGGAAATCGCCAAAATGCGAGCCGCCAGAATGCTTTGGGCAAAACTCGTAAAGCAATTCAACCCAAAAAATGCGAAATCACTTTCGCTTAGAACACATTCGCAAACTAGCGGTTGGAGTTTAACCGAGCAGGATCCATTTAATAACGTAGCTCGAACCTGTATAGAAGCGGCAGCGGCAGCCTTTGGTGGAACGCAAAGTTTACACACAAATGCTTTGGACGAAGCCATTGCACTACCTACAGATTTTTCAGCAAGAATAGCGAGAAACACGCAGTTGCACCTTCAACAGGAAACAATGATCACCAAAACGGTAGATCCCTGGGCCGGCAGTTTTTATGTTGAAAAACTTACCGACGAAATTGCTGAAAAAGCCTGGAAACTTATAGAAGAAGTTGAAGAATTAGGCGGAATGACCAAAGCCATTGAAGAAGGAATTCCGAAGATGCGAATTGAAGAAGCCGCAGCTAAAAAACAGGCCAGGATAGATAGTGAAACCGATATTATTGTAGGCACTAACAAATACCGACTCGAAAAAGAAGATGAGCTGGTTACTTTAGAAGTAGATAACCAGACAGTAAGAAAACAACAGGTAGAACGCCTAGAGAAAATAAAAGCCGAAAGAAATACCGGAAAAGTTGAAAAAGCGCTAAAAGCTCTTACCGAATGCGCCGAAAAGGAAAACGGGAATTTGCTTAGTTTAGCTGTTGAGGCGGCAAGACATCGCGCAACATTAGGTGAAATTAGCGATGCGCTGGAAGAAGTTTACGGCAGGCATAAAGCTAAAGTACAAACCTTTAGCGGTGTATATTCTAAAGAAATGAAAGAGAACACTTCGTTTAAAAAAGCCAGGGAACTGGCCGATATATTTGCCGAACAGGACGGAAGAAGACCCCGAATTATGATCGCAAAAATGGGTCAGGATGGTCACGATCGTGGTGCAAAGGTGGTAGCCACCGGTTATGCCGATCTTGGTTTTGATGTAGATATTGGTCCGCTTTTCCAAACCCCAAAAGAAGCTGCAAAACAAGCTGTAGAGAACGATGTACATATTTTAGGAGTTTCCTCTTTAGCAGCAGGCCATAAAACTTTGGTTCCGCAGGTCCTTGAAGAATTAGAAAAACTTGGACGTGAAGATATAATGGTAATTGTAGGCGGGGTAATACCGTCGCAGGATTATCAATATTTATTTGATGCCGGTGCTGTGGCGGTTTTTGGACCGGGAACTAAAATAAGCGATGCCGCTATTCAGCTTTTAGAAATTTTGATAGAGGAAGAAGTTTAAACTCATAAAAATAACCTTGAAGGTTTTATAACTTATTAAAAGACTTAAAATATTAAATCTCACTTAGTGAGTAAACTAACCAACTAAAAAATATATTATGGATTTTACTAAAAAAATGCTTCGTGACGATGCTTTAAAAGGCAAAACCATTATCGTAACCGGCGGAGGAAGTGGCCTTGGGAAAGCAATGACCAAATACTTTATGGAGCTTGGCGCTAATGTAGCCATTACTTCCAGAAACCTGGAAAAACTTCAAAACACCGCCAAAGAGCTGGAAGATGAAACCGGAGGTAAATGTTTTGCGGTTCAATGCGATGTAAGGCATTACGATCAGGTAGAAAACATGCGTGATGAAGTTCTAAAAGAATTTGGAAGCATAGATGTTTTATTAAACAATGCTGCAGGAAACTTTATTTCTCCAACTGAAAGATTAAGCGCTAACGCTTTTGATACAATCATTGATATTGTACTTAAAGGAAGTAAAAACTGCACCATGGCGCTTGGAAAACATTGGATAGATACAAAACAAAAAGATAAAACTGTACTTAATATTGTGACCACCTATGCGTGGACAGGCTCTGCTTATGTAGTACCAAGTGCTACTGCGAAAGCAGGAGTTTTGGCTATGACGCGCTCTTTAGCGGTAGAATGGGCAAAATACGGAATTAGGTTCAACGCAATTGCACCCGGCCCTTTCCCTACTAAAGGTGCCTGGGACAGATTATTACCAGGAGATTTAAAAGACAAATTTGATCTTGCTAAAAAAGTACCACTAAAAAGAGTTGGTGAACACCAGGAATTGGCAAACCTTGCCGCCTATTTAGTTTCAGACTTTTCAGCTTATGTAAACGGCGAAGTAATTACCATAGATGGTGGAGAATGGCTTAAAGGTGCAGGCCAGTTTAACCTCTTAGAAGCTATTCCGGAGGAAATGTGGGATCAATTAGAAGCGATGATTAAATCTAAGAAAGGCAGCTAGAACTGTCTAAAATAGAAGTTATTTCAATTCAAATTTTTCAGAATCAAACCGATTGTTACCTATTTACGGCAACAATCGGTTTTTTATGTATAAGCTGTTAACAAAATCATTTTATAAACCTGTAATAAATTGTATTTTTACCCTTCAAAAATCACAGAGACTTAATGGGTAAAATCATTGCTATTGCAAACCAAAAAGGAGGAGTTGGTAAAACCACTACCTCGGTAAACCTGGCCGCTTCGCTTGGAGTACTTGAAAAGAAAGTATTGTTAATAGATGCAGACCCACAGGCCAATGCTACATCGGGCCTGGGAATTGACGTTGAAGAGGTTGAATTAGGCACTTACCAGCTTTTTGAAGACTCAATAGCTCCTGAAGACTGCATTCAAAAAACAAGTTCTCCCAATTTAGATATCATACCGGCTCATATTGACCTGGTTGCTATAGAAATTGAACTGGTAGACCAGGATCAAAGGGAATCTATGCTTAAAAAAGCAATCACTCCTTTAAAAGACCGGTATGATTTTATTTTGATTGATTGTGCTCCCTCCCTGGGTTTATTAACTTTAAATGCCTTAACAGCATCAGATTCTGTGGTAATTCCAATTCAATGTGAATATTTTGCACTCGAAGGTTTAGGAAAACTGCTTAACACTATAAAAAGCGTTCAAAAAATTCATAATAATAAATTAGACATAGAAGGTTTATTGCTAACTATGTACGATTCGCGTTTAAGGCTTTCTAACCAGGTGGTAGAAGAAGTTCAGAAGCATTTTGGCGAGATGGTTTTTGATACAATCATTCAAAGAAATGTGCGTTTAAGTGAAGCCCCAAGTTATGGGGAAAGCATTATTAACTATGATGCAGGCAGCAAAGGAGCCAGCAATTATTTGAGCCTGGCACATGAAATTATAAAGAAAAACTCGTAGAAGATGGCGAAGGCGACCAAAAAACAAGCATTAGGACGTGGACTTTCAGCTTTATTGAAAGATCCGCAAAACGATATACAATCTGCAGAAGATAAAAATGCCGATAAACTGGTTGGACATATTGTTGAACTGGATTTAGAATCTATTGAAGTAAATCCTTTCCAACCAAGGACAAGTTTTAATGAAGACAATCTTAAAGAACTTGCCTCTTCAATACGAGAACTTGGAGTAATTCAACCAATTACCGTAAGAAAACTGGATTTTGATAAATACCAGCTGGTTTCGGGAGAACGCCGTTATCGTGCTTCAAAATTGGTAGGTTTAGAAACTATTCCGGCTTATATAAGGATTGCCAACGACCAGGAATCTTTAGAAATGGCTTTGGTAGAAAACATTCAGCGCCAGGATCTGGATCCTATAGAGATTTCGCTTTCCTATCAACGTTTAATAGATGAAATAAACCTTACCCAGGAACAGTTAAGTGAACGCATTGGTAAAAATCGTTCTACTATTGCTAATTACTTACGTCTTTTAAAACTGGATCCCATAATTCAAACAGGAATGCGAGATGGCTTTATGAGTATGGGTCACGGGCGCGCACTTATTAATGTTAGCGATCCGCAAAAGCAACTGGATATTTATGAGAAAATACTTCAAAAATCATTGTCAGTAAGAGAAACTGAACAATTGGTGCGTGAAGTAAACGAAGGTTCAAAAGTTTCAAAAACTTCCAAGAAAACGGCTGCAGTTCCTACTACTTATAAAAAAGGAATTAAAGAATTTTCAGAATACCTGGGAACCAAAGTAGATGTAAAAGTCACTAAAAAAGGTTCGGGAAAACTTAGTATTCCTTTTTCTTCCGAAGAAGATTTTAATAGGTTAAAAAAACTTATTCAGGGTGAAGAATAATCGGGCTTTATTATCTGTATTTTTTCTGTTGTTTGTTTTTACACTTACGGCCCAGGAAGATTCTTTAATGGTTGAAACTCCTGAAGTGCCAGATACTTCAAAAGAAAAAGATTATAAACCTTACAATGCCCTCGCACCCGCTAAAGCTGCATTTTACTCGGCTATATTACCGGGTCTGGGACAGGCATATAACGACAGGTATTGGAAAATCCCTTTGGTATATGCAGGAATTGGTACCGGAGTTTATTTTTATATAAACAATAATAAAGAATGGAACCGGTATAGAGATGCTTATAAAAATCGGCTTGCAGGTAGAAAAGATGAATTTACTGTAAATGGGGAAGAAAGAATATCTGATGATGGTCTAATAAGAGCCCAGGAATTTTATCGCAGAAATAAAGAAATCTCGATATTGGTAATCGCAGGATTTTATGTCTTGAATATTATAGATGCCAACGTAGACGCACATTTACAGCAATTTAATGTTAGTGAAGACCTAACGCTACAACCTAATATGGGGCTTGATAATTTTACCGGGAAATCCCGTTACGGTTTATCTTTAAATTATAAGTTTTAGGAAGCTTTTATTACTACCAATTAATTAGAATATCAAAATTTTATAGAGATGAAAATAGCACTTTTAGGATACGGAAAAATGGGAAAGACAATTGAAGAGATTGCTTTAAACCGTGGTCACGAAATTGTTCTTAAAATTGAAGAAGATATTGATACTTACGAGATCAATAAAATGGAAATTGATGTTGCTATAGATTTTAGTGTTCCAAAAGCAGCGTTTAAAAATATTACCACCTGTTTTGAAAATAATATCCCGGTGGTTTGTGGTACAACCGGTTGGTTAGATGATTATGAGAAAGCAGTAGATATTTGCAAAAAAGAAGACAGCGCTTTTATTTATGCTTCTAACTTTAGCGTAGGTGTAAATCTATTTTTTGAGCTGAATAAAAAACTGGCCAAAATGATGAATGGTATGGATGATTATGCCGTAGAAATTGAAGAAATTCATCATACCCAGAAACAAGATGCCCCAAGTGGTACGGCTATAAGTCTTGCGCAACAAGTAATTGCTGAAAACGATAAAAAGAACAACTGGCAACTGGATCACGCCGCTGCCGATGAAATCGCTATTAAAGCTAAAAGAATTGAAGATGTGCCGGGCACTCACACCGTTTCTTACAAATCTAAAATAGATTCTATAGAAATTATGCATACCGCAAATTCACGAGAGGGATTTGCCTTAGGAGCAGTAATTGCTGCAGAATGGCTTAAGGATAAGCAAGGAGTTTTCACTATGCAAGATGTACTTTCCAGCCAATTTTAAACAAAAAATAGTAACAAACACTGGATTTTGTTACTAATAAGCAAAGAATAAAAATATGACGTTTACACAATGGTTTCTGTTTTTTCTCCTGGTTCAGATTATTCACTTTGCAGGTACCTGGAAACTTTATCAAAAAGCGGGAAGACAAGCCTGGGAAGCCGCAATTCCTATTTATAATGCAGTAATTTTAATGAAAATTATAAACCGCCCTTGGTGGTGGGTAATTCTTCTTTTTATTCCTATTGTAAACCTTATTATGTTCCCGGTAATTTGGGTAGAAACCATAAGAAGTTATGGCCGGCATAGCACTACCGATACCATTTTAGCTATTATAACACTCGGTTTCTACATCTACTATATAAATTATGCAACTGATGTAAAATATATTGAAGATAGAAGCTTAAAACCCAGGACTGCCGCCGGCGAATGGATAAGCTCTATACTATTTGCAGTAATTGCCGCCACCATAGTGCATACTTATGTAATGCAACCTTTTACCATCCCAACGGCCTCTTTAGAAAAAACTTTATTAGTAGGTGATTTCCTTTTTGTAAGTAAGTTTCATTATGGAGCACGCCTGCCAAGAACGGCGGTGGCGTTTCCCATGGTGCACGATACTATACCTGTATTGGGTGTAAAATCTTATTTAACAAAACCTCAAATTCCATATTTGAGATTACCGGGATTTGAAGAAATAGAGCGCAATGATATTGTAGTCTTTAACTGGCCGGTAGATACTGTAAATGCTTTTCAGCAATATGGTGATGGGAAATATTATTACAAACCCATAGATAAAAAATCTAATTACGTAAAACGTGCGGTAGGAATTCCGGGGGATTCGCTGGAGGTTCGTGCAGGAAAAGTTGTGGTAAATAACGAGCCGCTTCAGCTTCCGGGACGTGCAAAAACTCAGTTCACTTATATTGGTACTACCAACGGGCAGGGTTTCAATCCCAGGTATTTATATGAAGAATATGATATTACCGATGGTTATTACCACAACCCTAATACCAATCAATTTTATATAAAAGCCTTAACCGAAGACGCATATAACCGAATTAAAAATCATCCCAACGTTACCAGTATTGAAAGATATTCTGACTCATTAGGCTCAAAAGATCGAAGCATTTTTCCGAATAATGGAAAACTGAATTGGAATAACGATTATATGGGGCCAATTTACATTCCTGAAGAAGGGGTGACGATAGATCTTACTGCAGAATCAATGCCTTTTTATAAGCGAATTATAGAAACTTACGAAGGCAGTGAGATGGGAATTAACAATAAACTCAGTCTTAATGGGACCCAGGTTTTATTAAACGGCCAACCCGTAAATTCTTACACCTTTAAGCAAAATTATTACTGGATGATGGGTGACAATCGCCATAACAGTGAAGACAGCCGTACGTGGGGATTTGTTCCAGAAAATCATGTGGTGGGAAAACCTGTATTTGTATGGATGAGTTGGGATGCCAATGCCCAGGGCTTCTTTAATAAAATTAGATGGGATCGCGTTTTTACCACCGTTAAAGGTGACGCTACACCCACCTCATACCTACCCTATTTCCTAATAATTGTAGTAATACTTATCGCTTTTAATTACTTCAAAAAACGCAGGAAAAACGCTTAAATGGAAAAAATTTTAATACATCCGGCCTATTTTGGGCCGGTTTCTCAGTTTGTTGCGCTGGTAAAAGCTAATAAAGTCTTTTTTGAAAATGAAGACAATTACCAGAAACAAACCTATAGAAACCGGATGTATATCTATGACTCCAATGGTAAATTATTGCTGAATATTCCTATTAAACATCGCTCAGCCCTAACTGGGGAGCCGAAAGAATCAGGGAAACACCAGTTATATAAAGAAGTAAAAATTGAAAATGATTTTGAATGGCAAAAGCAGCATTGGAGAGCTTTAAAAGCTTCTTACCAAACTTCGCCATTTTTTGAATTTTATGAGGATGAAATTTATCCGCTTTATCATAAGAAATTTAATTACTTAATGGATTTCAATTATGCTTGTCTGGAATTTGTAACAGATTCGCTTCAACTAGATTTAGATTTTGAGAAAACTTCAGAATTCATTCTTTATCCAGAAGATAAAAAAGACCTAAGAACATTGATTAATGCTAAGGGAAAATTGAAATTTCAGCAGGAAGAATACACCCAGGTTTTTAAAGAAAAACACGGGTTTTTATCTAATTTAAGTATTCTGGATCTTCTTTTTAATGAAGGGCCAAATACCACCAATTATCTGGAAGCACAGGAACTTAAATTTTAATTCTGGTTAATATTGGATAGTGATCTGAAAGTTCATTTTTAAAACGGGCATAATCGTTTATTTGAATGTTATTATCTATCCAGATAAAATCTATTCTTAAAGGGAAATAATTTAATTTAAATGTTTGTCCAAAACCTTCACCAGAATGCAAAAAAGCATCGGTAAACCTGTCATCTTTATTTAACATTTCATACACATAAGAGAAAGCAGTATTGTTAAAGTCTCCGGCGATAATTGTTTTATAAGGAGTTTTGTTCACTTTTTCCATCATCATTTCAGCCTGCTCCTGTTGTAAACTAAAACCCTGCCCTATTCTACCAAGCAATTTCTTAGAATCTGCTTTACGTAAATCTTCAATTTCGGGTTTAATATTCAGCGATTGAAAATGAACATTAAAAATACGCAATGTATCTTTTTTCACTACCACATCGGTATAGATAGAATTATTATTCCCATTATGCGGAAAATCTATAGAAGATTGTTCAATTATTGGATATTTAGAGAAAATGGCCATCCCAAACTCAGAATTCCTTCCTTTTTTATGTACAAATTTATAAGGGTATATTTCCTTGAATCCGGTTTCGTCTACGGTATGCTCCTGCGTGAGTAAAATATCCGGATTTTTATCTTTTACAAAATTGGTAATTTTCTCTGGAATGTTTTTTTCATCAGTCCATCCATAAGAATTAAACATTCTAACATTATAGCTCATAATACTCAGCTCATCATCAGAGGTTAGTGTATCACCGCTAAACTGGTAAAGATTGGTCACATAATTATAACCTATCAGTAAAATGATAAAAGATAACAGAAATTGCCTTTTCAACCTTATAATCCAATAAACCATAAAAACCAGGTTTATTAAGATTAAAACCGGTACCCCAAGACTTAAAACAGAAAGTAATGGAAAAGATTTTGGAGGAATAAAAGCAAGCAAATAAGATAATAAAAGCGCCGTAGCAGCAAGGGAATTAAAGATAAAAATGATCTTATCTATGAGTCCAAGATTCTTCATTTAATCTTCTTTACCGGCTTTAAATAGAAAATCTTTCTCGCTTTTGCTCAAACTATCGTAACCGCTTTTGCTTATTTTATCTAAAATGGCATCAATTTGCTTTTGTTTTTCATCTTTATCCAGCTTTTTAGAAGAAGAAGATTTACGAGGTCCCGAGCCAGATTTTTTATCTGAAGTTTTTCGGTACACCGTTTTCATTTTGGCTTTGCGCTCGGTAGGTTGAAACATAGCCGCAAAGCTGTCCATTATTTTCTCAAACCAGGAACCAATATCATTCCCTTTTTGTAATTGTTTAGTATAAGTATAGCCTAAAGCCGCTCCACCGAGGTGAGCTAAATGCCCCCCGGCATTCCCCATTGGAATCTGAATAACATCCAGGGCCACTAAAAAAGCGGCGATATACCAGAATTTGATACTTCCTATTAAGAGAAGTCTTACCCGCATATTTGGAATATAAGTAGCAATACCCACTAAAACTGCCATCACCCCGGCAGAGGCTCCTATTAAATAAGATCTTCCGGTCGCTTCAAATGCGGGAAATAAATTATAACTAAGCATATAAACCAAAGCGCCCATAATCACTCCTAAAAAGAAATAATTAAGCAATCTTTTTGGCGAAAAATAGTTTAAAAAATAAATTCCGGAAAAGTATAAAATGAGCATATTAGAAAGAATATGCCAAATCCCGCCGTGTAAAAAAGAATAGGTAATAATAGACCAGGGCTTAAAAATAAACTCTCCTAATTCCTTCGGAAAAGAAAACCACTCCAGTAAAAAATCTGATGGTAACTGAAATAGAAAGGTTAAGGTTCTAAAAAGATAAAACAAGATAAAAACCAACACATTAATTGCGATTAGTTTTTCAACTACCGTGGCGGTTTGTAGTTTGTATTTAAATTTATCAGATCCTTTCATCAATCCCAGCGATTTTGGTTAAACTGGTTTTTCTTCCAGTACCACATCATAATAAAGCCGAACAGGGCTCCACCGATGTGGGCAAAGTGAGCAATACCTCCTCCAAATAACGAATATCCGGTTAATCCTGAAAATAAATCAAGTAAAATAAGTGCAGGAATAAAGAATTTTGCCTTAATAGGAACCGGTACAAATAAAAGGAATAATTCTACATTGGGAAACATCATTCCAAAAGCAACAAGAATTCCATAGATAGCACCCGATGCACCAACCGCAGGTGTATTCACGCTTTGATATAATCCCTGAAGCGTTTCCCGGGGTACAGACTCAAGTATTGCGGTAGAATATTCTCCCGTTTTAAGCAATTGTTCTATACTTCCCATACTCATTCCTGCATCTAAGAGCGCATTATAACCGGTTTTAAATTCAATATAATTTACCAGTGTATGTAAAAATGCAGCTCCAAGCCCTGCCGAAAAGTAGAAGAAAATAAACTTCTTTTGCCCCAGCATTTGTTCTATAGGGCCACCAAACGCCCAAAGTGCATACATATTAAAAACAATATGCATAAGGCCGCCGTGCATAAACATATGGGTAACAAACTGCCACGCCATAAAATTATCGTTCTCAAAGAACCAAAGTGCAAATAACTGGTAGGCATAATCGCCCAGAAACTGGCTACCAACAAAAAAGATGATGTTGATTATTAAAAGTACTTTTACAGTTTCGGTAATTCTTCCCATTTACATAAATTTTTTGTCCAGTTCGTCTACAGTTAAAGTAACGAAAACCGATCTGTTAGACGGGCTTAACCCGGGTTCTTTACAAGCAAACAACCTGTTAACGATATGCTGCTGCTCGGTATTGTTTAATAAGGTGCCAGATTTTACCGCCATTCCCTTTGCGAGCGACTTTGCCAGTAAATCGGTTTGAGAAAAACCATTATCGGGAACATCGTTTTCAAAATCGGCAATAAGTTGTTCCAGTAATATTTCTACTTCACTTTCTGAAATAAGCGTTGGAATTCCTACAATTTCTACGGAATCACTTTTTACTTCAGAAAATACAAATCCTGTTTGTTCCAGAGAATCCTGTAATTGTTTTAATATCTCAATTTCGTGAGTATTAAACTGAAGGTTTAACGGAAACAACAACTGTTGGCTCACCGCGGCTGAAACGGTAATATTTTTCAGCATCTCTTCATATAATATCCTGGTGTGGGCCCGGTGTTGATCTATTACTAAAATCCCGCTCTTCAGCGTACTTACAATATATTTTTTATGAAGCTGAAAGGTAGATTTTTCTTCTTTATCTTCAGAAGGCTGGAATAAATTTCCTGTTACTTCTTCACTTTCAAATTCTATTTCCCTAAAATCTGCATCCGGCTTAGGGGTGTCTTCGGTTTGCAAACCGGTGTATAAACTTTCCCAACTTTCTTTCCGCTCTTTTTTAAAGTTTGAAGAAAAGGAGTTTGAACCCGTTCTATGGGTCCTTGTATTTTCTTCCCGAAATGGATTAAAATTACGATCTACTTCTACCTGCGGTACTTCAGCAGATCTGTTTTTATAATCATAAGGCGTGTCCAGGTTTGCATCGCGATCAAAATCCAGGACAGGAGCTACATTAAATTGCCCCAAACTATGTTTGATCGCGCTTCTTAAAATTGCATAAAGCGCGTGTTCATCGTCAAACTTTATTTCAGTTTTAGTAGGATGAATATTGATATCTATACTTTTTGGATCAACCTTTAAGAAAAGAAAATAACTGGGATAAGATTTATCTTTTAATAAACCTTCAAAAGCGGCTACTACGGCGTGATTTAAGTAAGGACTTTTTATAAACCTATTATTTACAAAAAAGAATTGTTCTCCCCGTGATTTTTTGGCAAACTCAGGTTTCCCTACAAATCCCGAAATTTCAACAATCTCAGTCTCCTCGGTTACCGGCACCAATTTTTCGTTGGTTTTTCCTCCAAAAATATTAGTAATTCGCTGCCTGTGATTAGTCTCCGGAAGTTGAAAAAGTTCACTCCCGTTATGAAATAACGAAAAAGCAATTTGTGGATGCGCCAAAGCCACCCTTTGAAATTCGTCTATAATATGCCGTGTTTCTACCGCGTCAGATTTCAGGAAATTTCTTCTTGCCGGAATATTATAAAACAGGTTTTTTACACTTACCGAAGTTCCTTTTGGGCAAACACAAACATCCTGATTGGCAACTTTACTGCCTTCAACTTTAATTTGTGTTCCAACTTCATCATCTTCAGGTTTAGTCTTTAATTCTACGTGGGCAATCGCAGCAATAGAAGCCAGGGCTTCTCCCCTAAAGCCTTTGGTTTGCAAACTAAAAAGATCTTCAGCAGCTTTAATTTTTGACGTAGCGTGACGTTCAAAACACATCCTGGCATCGGTAAGGCTCATTCCCTTCCCATCATCAACCACCTGGATAAGGGTTTTTCCCGCATCTTTAATTACCACCTGGATATTTCCAGAACCAGCATCAATAGCATTTTCAACCAATTCTTTAACCACCGAAGCAGGGCGTTGCACCACTTCCCCGGCAGCAATCTGGTTCGCTACATGGTCTGGTAAAAGTTGAATTATATCTGTCATTTAGGGTTGATTGGAAAAGATGGACAGATCAAAGTCAATTATCCATAGAAAAATAAGAACCAGCACCATAATAATAATGAGCAATCGCTTATTGATCTCCCGGTTTCCCCGGGTTCTACTTGATTTACGCACTTCAGCCCATTGAGAGCCAAAATCTATGGCATTTGTAGTTTCTTTATACTTACTAAATTTTGAATCAAAACTATAAATATTACCCGTATCCTTCCCCTTATAATAACGTGGGGTGTAATTATACCGGGCATTCTTTCTGGGTTTATGAATTTTGATTTTCAAAATATGTTGATTTTCTGTGGTAGTTCAAATTTACTCAAATTGCTTCAAAAAACCGAAGCGAACGAGCTTAAAAAGAAATCAACAATAATAATGCCGATGTATATTTTTATTTAAAATCTGGCGTCCTGGCGTAATTTAGCCATTTTAATAGCAGCTATGGCAGCTTCAGTACCTTTATTACCGTGCTTGCCGCCACTTCTATCAATGGCCTGTTGCATATTTTGATCGGTTAAAACACAAAAGATAATTGGAGTATCGTTTTGTACATTCAAGTCTTTTATACCCTGGGTAACGCCTTCACAAACAAAATCAAAATGTTTTGTCTCTCCCTCAATTACGCTTCCAATGGCAATAATCGCATCAAGCATATCATAACTTTCCTGCATTTTTTTGCAACCGTAAATAAGTTCAAAACTGCCGGGTACATTCCACCGAACAATTCTCTTTTCCTGCACCTTATTCTCTATAAGCGCGTTAAAAGCGCCTTCATAAAGGCCTTCGGTAATTTTATCGTTCCATTCTGAAACAACAATCCCGATGCGAAAATCACTCGCATCGGGAAGTTGGTCTTTATCGTAATCTGAAAGGTTATTTCCTTCTGTAGCCATAATTATTGTTTTGCAGCGCGAGCCTGCCCCATATAGATTGGCACCTGCTCAGCTTCTGGAGCTTCTGGATACTCATCCTTTATTTTCTGAAGGTGTTCTTCAGCTTCAGCTGGTTGCCCTACTTCTAAAGCGGTAATTGCTGCTTTAAGTAAAAATTTTGGTGTTGTAAACTCGTTAGAACGCATAGAAGCGGCTTTTTCATAATAATCTAAAGCTTCTTCCGGCTGTTCCAGTTGCATAAAAGCATCTCCAATTCCTCCTGTAGCTAAAGCTGCCAATACTTCGTCTTCACTATTAAAATCTTCAAGATAATTGATAGCTTCCTGGTAGTTTCCTGTATTCAAATAAGCAAAACCGGCATTGTAAGTTGCAAGGTTTGCTGCATCGGTACTTCCATAATTATCTATAATATCAAGAAAACCGTATTTCCCTTCACCACCATTTAAAGACATCGTGAAAAGTGAATCGCGCTCAGCGCCAGATGCGTTTAAAGCCGAAGCAAAATAGTTTTGAGCCTGAGCCATTTCATTGGCCGCTTCTTCCTGTTTTGGTTCACTTACAAAACGTTCGTAACCAAGGTAACCTAAAACGGCTACGATTGCTACTCCAACAATGATATAAATATACTTTTGATTTTCTGCTACCCAGGTTTCGGTCCTGCCAGCACCTTCGTCAAGAGTGTTAAATACTTCAGCAGTTGTAGATTCGTCTTCTACCTGTTTCTGCTGTTCTTCCTTATTAGATGGTTTATATCCTTTTTTCTTGTAAGTTGCCATAAAAACTGTTTAATGCGTGGCAAAAATATGATTTTTATTCAAAATTAAAAGGGAAATTATTTGTATTTTTTTAATATTTTCGGGTCATTCGCTTTACTTTCAGAAATCTATTATACAAATATCAAAAAGCTGAACAACAGCATTTTATGTTTTTAAAACAACTCTCTTTAGTTAATTACAAAAACCTGGATTCAGCTTCTTTCGAGTTTGACACGAAAATAAATTGTTTTGTAGGCAATAATGGCGTTGGTAAAACCAACGTTTTAGACAGTATTTATCATTTGGCTTTTGGAAAAAGCTATTTTAACCCAATTACCAGCCAAAACATTAATCACGATGCCGATTTTTTTGTGGTTGAAGGGCAGTTTGAAAAATCACAAAAAGAGGAACAAATATTAGTAAGCGCTAAACGCGGACAAAAGAAAGTTATAAAGCGGAACAATAAGCCCTATGAAAAATTCATTGATCATATTGGCTTTATTCCTACGGTAATTATTTCCCCGGCCGATCGTGACCTTATAATAGAAGGAAGCGAAACCCGCCGAAAATTTATGGATGGTGTGATCTCCCAGAGTGATAATGTTTATCTCAATAAACTTATTCATTACGGAAAGATAAATGCACAGCGTAATTCTTTGCTAAAATACTTTGCCGCAAATCATAGTTTTGATCGTGATACTTTAGAAGTTTATAATCTTCAGCTTAGTGAGCTTGGCCAGTATATATTCGAAAAAAGGAAAGCCTTTTTAGAAGAATTCATTCCTATTTTTAATAAACGCTATGCTGATATTACAAAAAACAAGGAACAGGTAGATATTAGTTATAAAAGTCAGCTGTTTGATAGTGTTTTAGCTTCTTTACTTGAAGCAAACCTTCAAAAGGATATGGCCTTACAATATACCAGCGTTGGCACACATAAAGACGATCTAAGTTTTGAAATTGAAGGTCATCCTATAAAAAAATTCGGCTCCCAGGGGCAACAAAAATCTTTTTTGGTAGCCTTAAAGTTGGCGCAATTCGATTTTATTAAAGCTATAAGTAAAGTAAATCCAATTTTACTGCTCGATGATATTTTCGATAAATTAGACGAGCAACGTGTGGCACATATTGTAGCTTTGGTGGCCACAGATCAATTGGGTCAAATTTTTATTAGTGACACTCACGCAGACCGTACAGAAGCTGTGGTTAAAAGCAGTAATCAATCTTATAAACTCTTTAAATTGTGAATAAAAAAATTCTTTTTTTCCTCTTCGGAATCGTACTTTTAGGATGCGCGAAAAACAACCCTGAAGAACAGTTAGAACACCTTACCGGTTACTGGGAAATTGATCGCGTAGAGATTACAGAAGATTCAGTAATTAACTACAAGGTGAATGCCACGGTAGATTATATTGAATTTGATGGCGAAGAAGGCTTTCGCAAAAAGGTTAAGCCGCAATTTGATGGCAGTTATAAGACTAGTGAAGATATAGAAGAAATTTCAGCACAAATAGAAAACGACAGTTTGCGTTTACATTATAAAACTCCATTTGACGAATGGACCGAGACCGTAATTTCTGCTGAAGAAGATAAGTTTAGTGTACTAAACCGGGACGGGAAAATTTACCATTACACAAAATTCACCTCCTTATTAGATGAAAATGAAGAAGAGAAATAGTGAAAATCAAAGTTTAAGCGAAGTTTTAAAAGAATTTGTAGACCATAACAAACTTCAGGGTGGTCTTGATAAAGTTAGCGTTAAAGATGTCTGGTACCGTGAAATGGGTCCTGCAATAGAAAAATATACTACAGCCATAAAACTTCAAAACGAAACACTTTTCGTGCAATTAAGCTCTTCGGTTTTAAGGGAAGAACTTAGTTATGGTAAAGAAAAAATAATCAATATGCTAAACCGGGAATTAGGAAAAGACCTGATTAAAAAACTGGTTTTACGATAAAATTATCCCCGTGCACCGCCATTTCAAAATCTATAAACCCTACGGTTATTTAAGTCAGTTTATCACTAATGAACGTCCCAGGAAGAAAAAGAAACTTTTGGGAGATTTAGGTAATTTCCCTGCGGAAACAATGTCGGTTGGCCGGCTGGATCAGGATTCAGAGGGTTTGCTTTTTCTTACCACCAGTGGCAAAGTAAGCGCCAAAGTGAACGGGAACAAAATTGAAAAAGAATATTACGTTCAGGTAGATGGACAAATTACTTCTGAAGCTATTGAACAACTAAAAAACGGGGTAGAAATAAGCATTAACGGTAAAAGCTATGAAACGCTTCCCTGCAAAGCATTTATCCTGGAAGAAAGACCCACTTTCCCCGAAAGAGCAAAGAAAATTAGGGATGAGCGCCATGGCCCTACCAGCTGGATTTCCATAACACTCACAGAAGGTAAATTCCGCCAGGTGAAAAAAATGACTGCCGCTGTTGGTTTTCCTACCTTAAGATTGGTGCGCGTAAGGATTGGAAACGAAAAACTTGAAGGGATGGATGCCGGGGAAGTTATAGAACTTTCAGAATTTTCTCTTTAAATATTACTTTATTAACCAATTGTCCATTATCTCAAATTGAGCCATAAACCTTAACTTTGACGCTTTATAACAATTTATGCAAAAAGCAGAATTAAGAACGGTTACGGTAACCCGCTATATCACTCCACTAAGGGAAGGTGGCTCGTTGCCGGCACTCACCGAAGCTGACGATGATTTTAAATATGTGCTGAAATTTAAAGGTGCAGGCCACGGAGTAAAAGCTTTAATCGCTGAACTTCTAGGGAGCGAAATTGCCCGCGCGTTGGGCTTTAAGGTGCCAGAACTCGTTTATGCTAATTTAGATGAAGCTTTTGGAAGAACAGAAGGCGATGAAGAAATTCAGGATCTATTACAAGCCAGCCAGGGATTAAACCTGGCGCTCCATTTTTTATCTGGTGCCATAAATTTTGATCCCGTGGTGACCGAAGTTGATGAATTTGAAGCTTCAAAAATAGTTTGGCTTGATGCTTTTATTACCAATGTAGATCGCACCTATAGGAATACCAACATGCTAATATGGCACAAAGAATTATGGCTTATAGATCACGGAGCCTCATTTTATTTTCACCACTCGTGGACTAATGTTCAGGAAAAAGCAAAAACGCCCTTCAGCTTTATTAAAGATCACGTGTTACTTCCAAGAGCCAATAAGTTGCAGGAAGCCGATGAGTATTGCAGGAAATTAATTACTCCCGAAAAAATAAAAGAAATTGTATCCTTACTGCCTTCAGAATGGCTACAATGGGAAGATACCGATGAAACGGAAGAAGAAATTAAAAATGTTTATACGCAGTTCTTAACAACTAGACTCGCACATTCAGAAATTTTTATAAAAGAAGCAGAAAATGCAAGAAAAGCACTTATATGAATATGCTGTAATTAGGCTGGTGCCTAAGGTTGAACGCGAAGAATTTCTAAACGTGGGGATTATCTTGTTTAGCAAACAGTCTAAATATTTAAAAGCTTTATTTGAAGTGGATGAAAAGCGATTGGCTGTTTTTGGCAAAGATCTGGATAAAGATGAACTTTGCAATAATCTTGATTCTTTTAAAAAGATTTGCGAAGGAAGTAAAAATGGCGGCCCCATTGCGCAGCTAGATTTAGCTTCCAGGTTTAGATGGCTTACCGCGGTGCGCAGCTCTATAATTCAAACTTCACGACCACATCCTGGAATGACCAGTGATCTTGATAAAACTTTAAATAGGCTTTTTACCGAACTTGTTTTATAAAAAAGAGATTATTTGAAGACTTAAAATTGTCATCCTGAACTTGTTTCAGGATCTAAGTAGTTATCAAACTAGAAGCTGAAACAAGTTCAGCTTGACGACTCAACATTTTCAAATAATCCCTCTTTAAGATTTATTTTCTAGCTCTTAAACTTTGCGGCCATTTCTACCGTTCTTTTTACCTGGTGATTTACTGCTTTTTTAATATTGTCGCCGGGAGCATTCCCATCTGCAGTTACACTAATTCCGTAAGGGTTTCCTCCGGCTTCGAATAAGCAAGGATCTGTATAACCCGGAGCTACAATTATAGATCCCCAGTGCATTACAGTTTTATAAAGAGAAAGCAAAGTGGCTTCCTGGCCTCCGTGTGGGTTTGCAGCACTCGTCATTCCGCTCACAATTTTATTGGCTAATTTTCCGCTAGACCAAAGTCCGCCGGTAGTATCAAAAAATGCCTGTAATTGTGATGGTAAGTTTCCATAACGCGTTGGGGTGCTAAAAATAATAGCATCTGCCCATTCAAGATCGTCTAATTCTGCGGTGGGAAAGTCTTTATTTTCTTCGGCATATTTTTTCCAGGATTCATTCTGGTTTATCGCTTCCTTTGGCGCCGTTTCCTGAATTTTTTTTACCCTAACTTCTGCTGCTCCCGCTTGTTTTGCCGCTTCCCCGGCCCATTGTGCTAATTGGTGATTTGTGCCAGTGGCACTATAAAATATCACTGCTACTTTTGGTTGACTCATAATTTATCTTTTAAAATTGATTAATCTTTTCAGATAAATATAAAACAAAATAAAGCGAATAGTTCTAAGGTTATTATAAAATTGAATTAAAATCCGGAGGCTTTACCATCATAGCTACGGGAATCTGCAGCGCCATAAATTAAATTATTTTCCCAATCTATATAAATACCCATTGCCTGTCCCTGGTTTCCTGCTTCATAAATTTCGTGTCCCATTTCTTCATAAATACGTTTTGTATCGGGAGAAATCCCCCAATCTTCAAACCGCGTACGGTTGGGGAGCCATTGGTGATGAATTCTAGGAGATTCAATAGCTTCAGCTACATTCATTTTATGATCTATGGTATTTACAATTACCTGTAGCACAGTATTAATAATAGTTCTTCCGCCGGGACTACCTATTACCAAAAGTGGTTTACCGTCTTTTGCTACAATGGTAGGCGTCATACTGGAAAGCATACGTTTTTCGGGAGCAACTAAATTAGGTTCTGTTCCAATTAGTCCGCGAGTATCTGTATGTCCGGGAATTGGATTAAAATCGCCCATTTCGTTATTCAGCAGAAAACCTGCGCCCTCTACCACGATTTTAGAGCCGTAACTTCGTTCTAGAGTATAGGTTAACGAAACCGCATTTCCCTCATTATCTACTACTGAAATATGGGTGGTTTGCGGACTTTCATATTGTAAATGTGCATTATTAAAATTGGCAGAATCACTTATAGAAGCTTTTTTAATTTCAATACCATCCCGCAACTCAGCAGCATATTTCTTAGAGATTATTTTTTCTATAGGCATTTCAGGATTAAAATTAGGATCTCCTAAATAGAGGGCCCTGTCGGCATATGCTCTGCGCATGGCTTCGGTAAGTAAATGCAGGGAAGCCGCAGAATTATGTCCAGCTTCTTCTAAATTGAAACCTTCCAGAATATTCAGCATTTCTATAAGAGCTACTCCCCCTGAACTTGGCGGAGGCATAGCAACTATTTCGTGACCACGGTAAGTACCAGTAACAGGTTCCAGCTCTTCAGCTTTATATTTTGCAAGATCCTCTTCAGTGATAAGTCCGCCGTGTTTTTTCATAAAATCAGCGATCAATTTTGCTGTTTTTCCTTTATAAAAACCTTCCGCTCCATTTTTCTGAATTCGCTTTAAAGTTTTAGCAAGGTCAGGTTGCTTCCAGGTTTCTCCAGGCTTATAAACTTCCTCTCCATTTTTAAGAAAAGCTTTAGCGGTGGCCGCATACAAAGCATCATCTTTTTTATCCTTTACCCAATTTAGAAACCAGTTCATATTATAGGTAGATTCAAAACCGTTCTCAGCAAGTTCTATGGCAGGCTGTAAAAGTTCTTGCCAGGGCAAACTTCCCATTTTCTGATGCGCATCATAAAGTCCCGCAACTGTGCCTGGCACTCCAACGGAAAGTAAACCTTCGTGATTAGAATTGTCCTTAATCTTTCCATCTTTTCCTAAAAACATATTTGGAGTAGACGATAAAGGTGCTTTTTCACGAAAATTAAAAGAAGTTTTATCACCGTTACTCCCGTGATAAACCAAAAAACCACCTCCACCAAGATTTCCTGCGGAAGGCAGAGTAACAGCGAGTGCAAAAGCCGTTGCTACACCGGCGTCTATGGCATTACCTCCTTGGGCTAAAATATCTCGCCCCACTTCTGAAGCAAGATAATGACTGGTAACAACCATTCCATTTTCTGCCCTTACAGGCGTGCGGCCAGATTGTGCTACACTTAAAAAATTAAAACTGAACGCCAGAAAAAGGAAAAACAAAGGTTTAAACTTATGTTTCATATATTTTGGAAGCTTGGGTTATAGAATCTTATATATTTCGATATATGTAGTATAAAATCGAATAGAACAAGGAAATTTAAATTCCATTATTGGGTAAACCTAAAGAAAAAGGTGGCAGAAAACAAGACCAAAAAATAAAATATAAGAAATTAAGTATTTTGGGGAATAACTGAAGTTTCCCTAAAAACAAGCCCAAAAAATTCAAAAGTCTCCTGAGCTTTTTTAGAAGCTATCGCAATTTGAGCTTCATTAAAATCTTCAGCTTTAAGTTCTTTTACAAATTTATTCCAGGATTTCACTCCATCACGATCGCCATTAAAAAAATATGGCTTAGATATCTGAGCTAAATTAGGGCAATTAGGAATTTCTTTGGAAATATAAATTCCGCCTAAGGCAGAACCTAAAACTACGTAAGCCGCTCCCACGCCTTCTTCACCCGATGTGATGCTAAATTTACCCTGAAATTCTTCAGAAATTGAGGTATCAACATTCAAATTTTCAAGATCTTTTGCAAGCTGATCGCTTTTATCTGTTTTGTAGGCTGGGATAAATTTAGAAATTTCAGCTTCGGTAATTTTATAGGCAATATAATTCTGCAGTAATAAAAGTTTATAATCCTCCAGGCTTATTTCGTGCGAAATAATCTTCCGAGCAAGATTTTCTTTTTCCAGTTCTTCGTGTAATTTCTGGGTAGCATTTCTAAGGTTATTCAGCATCATCTACACTAAATTTATCAAGGTTCTTCCTTATTTTTGCAATATTTTCCCGCTGTTCTTTATCATCGGCTTTCATACTGTCCAGATAACTATAAATTTGGTGAACGGCTATTTTATTTTTTCTAATTCTTTCCCTTAATTCGTCGTGCTGTACCATATTATAGATCGCCTGTTTTAATAAAGGCTCTAATTTTTCGGCAAGAACACTCATATGCTTTTTCAAAATAAAACCTGAAGCTCCAGAAAGAATAGTATCGGCCGCAAGTTCATCATCGTCTAAGGCTCCGGTAACAAAAATTAGCGGAATAGTTTCATCTATAGATTTTGCTAACTGCATAATATCAAGACCTGTGCCGGTGGGAAGGTTATAATCTGAAATTATCACATCGGGCAAAAAGCTGGTAAATATTCCTTCAAAACCCGGTAAATCTTTAACCACTTTTATCTGGGGTTTTTCTACAATTTTAGCAATTTGTCTTTTTATTAAAACTGCATCGGTTTCCTCATCTTCCACCAGAATTATGCGCAACGGGGTTTTAATCATTACTTCTAAATTTTTACAAAAATACTAAACTTGTTACTGTAAGTTCTAATTAAAGGTGGAAGAAAAACGTACTGCCTTTTTCTGGTTCACTTTCTACCCAAATTTTTCCGTTATGCTTTTCTAAAATCCGCGCTACAATGGCCAGACCAATACCGGTACCCTTAAAATCTTTTTTTGCAAACCTGGAAAACATTTTAAAGATTTGATCCTTTTGGTGTTCAGGAATTCCAATCCCGTTATCTTTTATATAGAAAACATCTTTATTTTCCTGTGAAAAACTTCCAATTTCAATCTGCGAATAAGGCGCTTGTTGGGTATATTTTAAAGCATTTCCCAATAGGTTACTCCAAAGTTGCGATATCATTGGGCGGTCTCCATAGGTGTTGGGAAGATTTGCAGCAATTTCAATATTAAAATTCGGGTAATTTGTTTTAATGTTGAAACTCACTAAAAGCTCTTGCAGTAATTTTTTAGTACTAAAATTTTTCTTCTGAAGTTCGCCACCGGTAATTTTTGAAAAAGAAAGAATATCGTCTATAATTCCTTCCATACGGTTAGAAGACTTTAAAATTGTCTCTATAGTTTCTAAAGCTTCTGCGGGTAAATTTTCATTAAAATCTTCCTTTAAAATTTGGGTATAACCGGTAATACCACGCAACGGACTGCGTAAATCGTGGGAAATTCCGTAGCTAAAAAGTTCTAAATCTTTATTAGCTTCTTCAAGATTTTGATTTAATCTACTAATCTCTTCTTTTTGCTTTTTTAAAATAAACTGATTTAAATTTTCCCGGAAAGCCTTAGCAATTTCAACTTCATAATCCTGCCAGGAGTTAGAAATCCCGTCCAGCTTTTCTGTCCATTTTTCAAAAGATTTTCGCGGACTTAAACGCTGTTTTTCTTCATTATAAGTAAGTTTTTTATTGGGATTTCCGCCCCAACTTACCGTTTCGGGCACTTCGGGCCTAAACCAGATAATAAAATGATTTTTTGCACGTCCCAGCCTAATACTTAAAATTCCTGAAGCCGATTTTTTATAATTTTCGGCTGCCGAAAAATGATTTTTAAGCTGTTTAGTGTAGAATATAATTTCTTCATTTTCTGCAAGAAAATTACTTAAATCTATAACCTCAGCTTCAGTTGGTGTATTGCCAAAAAGTTTAATTTCATCATTTAAAACCACTGCACCTCCGCCACTTTCCATTAGTGAAGTAAACGAAATTTTGGCATTCTCGAGTCCCTCGCCTAATGTATTTTCAATCTTTAGATCGGCTAAAATCTTAGCTCTTAATTCAGAATTTTCACTGAATTTCTTATTGAAAATACCGGTTTGTATGGAAGCTATATTATTAGAAAAAACCTGCGCTAAAAATTTACAGGTTTCCCGCTGAAAATAATTAATAAATTTTGCTGAATAGTGATGACAGGCTATAAGACCCCAGAGTTTGCCGTGAACAATAATGGCGGCCGTTAAAGAAGCTCCCACCTTCATGTTCTGCAAATATTCAATATGAATAGGCGAAACGCCACGTAATGTAGATTTGGAAAGATCTAAAGGTTTTTCGGTAATTGGAGAACGTTCAGGAGAAATAAGAACAGGTTCATAATTCACATCTGAAATTATTCTCACTTTATGTTTTAAAAATAAATTTCGGGATTGCGAAGGGATATCGCTGGCAGGATAATGTAGATCCAGCCAACTTTCTAAATGCTCTTCTTTTTCTTCAGCAACTACTTCACCATTCCATTCTTCGTCAAACCGGTAAACCATAACACGATCGTAACCGAAGATGTTTTTCATCAACTTGGCAGCAGTATTGCAGAGATTAGGAATAGATTCATCTGCATCTAACCCATTAATAATACCGGTTAATTGCCGCTGAAAAACCATTGGTTCCCAATACTCGCCCAGTACTTCAAAATCTACAATAAGATGTTCTTCTGAAAAATGTGGTAAGGCTATAAAATGCTTATTACCAATTTTTAGCTCTTCGGCTTTAAATCCAGTTTTTTGATCTATTGCGGTAGTAATCTTTTCAAATGCAGCTTTACCAATAAGGCTTTCGAGACCGTCTCCCAAAAGAGTTTTATGTGAAATTCCGAAATACTTTAAGGTATTTTCACTGGCCTGAATAATTTTAAAAGTTTTAGGATTTACGGCAAGAATTACACCGTGAGCCTGAGCTTTTCCAATTAAATGAATTGGTTCTTTTTCACAATTTCGAATATCTACCTTTTCGGGATAGGAAAGCTGCTCTGAGCTCATACACGGCTATGCTTTTAATTTAAAATAGAATGTACTTCCCACACCTACCTGGCTATCTACCCAAATGGTACCTTCATGCAGTTGTACAATTTTTTCTACGTGTGCCAGGCCAACTCCGGTACCATCATTGCCGTTGGTTTCTTTTACACGGTTAAAAATGGTGAAAATATTCTTTTTATCTTCTTCTGAAATCCCGTAGCCATTATCCATCACCGAGAAAACCCAGAATTTACCCTCACGATAAGCTGCAATACGAATATCGGGGTTACGTTCTTTTGGAGTATATTTTATGGCATTACTTATTAGGTTTTGAAATAACAGGCGTAATTCTACTTCGTAACCCATAATTTTTGGAAGCGTACCAGCATTTACTCTGGCATTGGTATCTTTTATTCTTTTACCGAGATCATATTTCACAACCTCAACAACTTCTTTAATGTTTACCAGGCTTTTTTCTCCATTTCGACCAATTCTGGAGTGTTCCAGTAAAGCTTTAATTTGTTCTGAGAGTCTTGTAGAAGCATCTTTTATATACTTCACATAATCTTTTCCTTTTTGGTCTAATTGCGAAGAGTACATTTTACCCAAAACATCACTACCAAATTTAATGGTAGAAAGTGGCTCCTGGAGATCATGGGAACAGATAGAGACAAATTGTTCCAAATCTTTATTGGCGCGTTCAAGGTCTTCGTGTTGTTGCTTTAATTTAGATTCGGCTTTCTTTAAGGCTGCAATATCCACACAGGTATACCTAATAGTCATTATCCTGCCATCAATATCCCTTTCTGCAGTAGCATTTAATATTACCGGAAGTAAATCTCCTGTAGCAGTTAGCATTTCCTGCTCCATATTTACAATAACGCCAGAATCTTTAAATTCTTTATTAGATTTTAAAGCTCTAAGCTGAGACTCTTCATTATAAAGATCATAAACAGGTTTATCTATTAAGTCTTCTTTACTTTCATAACCCAACTTTGTAACCGCCATTTCATTGCATTGAACAATAAGCTGTGTTTGCGGGTCTACACTAATATGAATTACAGGATCCTCTTCATAAAAAGACTTGAAGCGTTTTTCACTGGCAATTAATTTTTCCTTTGATCTTTGCAATAAGCCAACATCTATAAAAGTAACTACCACTCCACTTATTTCGTCATTAGAATTTATATACGGTGAAATTCTTCGTAGATAATGGGAGTTATCCTTGGTCATTACCTGCTTTTCAAGGATTTTACCTGTTCTAAGTACGCGCTTACAACGGGTAATAAGGTTGTTTTTCCCCATACTGGAAGTAAAATGCTCAATAGGGCGACCTTCATCGGAATCAATTAAATTAAAATGCCTTTGAATTGCAGGGGTAAATTTCCTAATTCTTAAATCTGTATCAAGAAAAATCACACCAATTTCAGTGCTTTCCAGCAAATTGTTCATATCGGCATTGAGAGCTGCTAAATCTTCTACTTTCTGTAGATTTTCAGCATTAACCGTATTTATTTCTTCATTTACGCTCTGCAGTTCCTCATTGGTACTCTGTAATTCTTCATTAGAAGCCAGGAGTTCTTCATTTGCTGCCTGTAACTCTTCGTTACTGGTTTCAATTTCCTCCATGGAGGTTTGCAGTTCTTCTTTAGTCTCTTTGAGCTCCTCTTCAAGATTTGCAACAAATTCTTTGGTGCGATTGGTAAGTGTAAGTTTATCGAGAGTTTTAACCTCATTAAGGTTTAATTCTTTTTCAACAAAAGTAATTACAAAACTCGCGTTAGAATCTTCAAATTGTAGTTGGTAAGGCTTTATTATAATATCTACCGATTTCTTTTCACCATTATGGTCAAAAGCGGCATCCTGATACCTTAATTTCTCGTTATTCTTTTTAGCCTTTTTTACCGTGCTTTGTATAATATACTTTAAATCTACGCCCAGCATATCTAAAAGATTCACCGAAAAGCCATTTACCGGTAAGTTTGCATATTTTCTAAACTCCCCTACTGCCTGTAAAATATTAAAATCGTTATCTATAAAAACACTGGCACCGCCAAAAGTCTCAAGGATAGTTTCATTAAGTTCTTCGGCGAGTTTATTTTTAACTGGATTTGATGTTTTTCTATAATTTGGCCTTTGAATTTTTTTTGTATTAGAAAGTGACCTGCTTTGAGCAGTTGCTGCCGATATATTTGAATTTAGACGTTTATCAGCATTTTCGTTTTGATAAATTTTAGCCGAACGATTTATCACTTTAAAGTTATTTTTTTGGGACGAAACATTTTCTGAAGTGCCCAAAACCAAATAACCGCCAACTTTTAAAGCATATTGCAAAAAGTTTAAAGCTTTATTCTGAATTCCGGGTTGGAAATAGATTAATAGGTTTCTGCAAGCCACCATATCCATATTGCTGAAAGGCGGATTTTTAATGATATTATGCCTTGAAAAAACCACCATTCGGCGCATTTTATCAATAACCTTATAACCATTAGGCTCGCTTATAAAATATTTCAGTAATAAATCTGAATCAATATCGGCAACAATGCTTTCGGGGTAGAAGGCTTCTCCTCCAATATCCAGGTGTTTTTGCGAAATATCTGTGGCAAAAATCTTTATATCTATACTTTTTCGTTGCTTTTCAATTTCTTCATTAATTAGCATGGCAAAAGAATAAGCTTCTTCTCCACTGCTACAGGCAACATCCCAAAGCTTTATAACCTCTCCATCCTTCTTCTTTTCTACCAGTTGAGGAATCACTTCTTCTCTAAGCACTTTCCAAACCTTTGAATCTCTAAAAAATTTAGTTACCCCAATTAAAAACTCCCGATGCAGAATTTCTACTTCTTCATCGTTATTTAATAGAAACTGGTAATAATCTGAAAGGCTATTACATTTACAGACATTCACCCTTCTGGCAATTCTACGGGCAAGCGTGGCGTGTTTATATTCCCTGAAGTCAAGTCCGGTTTTCTCATCTATAAAGCGAAGAATTTTCATTAATTCGCTTTCATTGTAATTGTAATCACCGTCTTTAAAATGAAAAACCGCGGGAGAATCTATAAAATTCTTGAGTTCCTGCGCCATTTTTGAAATAGGGAGAACATAATCTACTAACCCAGTATTTATAGCACTTTGTGGCATCCCGTCAAACTTAGATTCTTCGGGATCCTGCACCATAATCATTCCGTCGCGTTCTTTTATTGCCCTTACCCCACGGGTACCATCACTACCGGTGCCACTTAAAATTATTCCTATAGCTTTTTCTTTACGCTCTTTAGAAAGTGCTTCAAAGAACATATCTATTGGCAGATTTAAACTTTGATCTTTAGGTTTTTCTACCAGGTGAAGTTTATTCTTTTCAAAAGATAAATTATTGGCCGGCGGAATTAAATAAATATGTCCCTGCTTCAGCTTCATTTTATTCTTAATCTCCCGAATAGGCAGGTTGGTGCTCTTTTTAAGAAGTTCTCCCATCATACTTTTATAATCTGGAGAAAGATGCTGAATAACTACATAAGCATTCTTATCGGTTTCGGGTATGTCTTTGAAAAAAGCTTTAAGCGCTTCCAGCCCCCCGGCACTTGCACCTACAGCAATAACACGCGGTTCGTCAATTTTAAGCTTAGTTTCTAACTCCGATTTAGAAAGATAGTTATTTACTTTTGTCATTTAGAAATGATTAAGTCAGTCTTGTATAATTAAAAAGGCAAACACCAAAAATATATGTTAAGTCAGAGAAATGTGAACCCATTTGCCATTTATATTAACAAAATCGCCTTAAAACTGCGGATTGCACCACTTCACAGTATCAAAATTTAATTTTTTAAAAAGCTAAAATTAACAAGTTTTTTAAAATTAAAATGTTAAAAAAATATTTTAGTTCGTTCCGGTAACTTCCAACTCTATCTAAATTTTTCCCTTATAAGCTTTAATAAGCTGATTTATATCATTTCTATTAAAAGCGTTTAGAACTAAATTTACCTGGTATTCAAGCAGTTCTGTATTCAATTTATTTGAATAAAAATAAATACCTGGTTCTCTACTGAAATAATCTAAGATGAAAATACTATCCTCATATCAATCGGGTTTAAGTTCGTTTTTCCTGGAGATCGGGGAAATGGGGAAGTTTACCGGCAGGTATTTTAGAGAACTTTTTAGTAGGCCGTTTGAGTTCAGGGAATTCCTGAAACAATGCTACCAAATGGGCAATAAATCTTTGCTTTTAGTTAGTGTGACAGGATTTATTTTAGGCCTTGTGTTTACCCTACAATCCCGCCCTACCCTAATGGAATTTGGTGCGGTTTCGTGGATGCCGTCTATGATAAGTATTTCTATAGTTAGAGAAATTGGCCCGGTGATTATCGCCCTTATTTGTGCCGGAAGAATTGGTTCAAGTATTGGAGCCGAACTAGGTTCTATGCGGGTTACCGAGCAAATAGATGCTATGGAAGTTTCAGGAACAAATCCGTTTAAATTTCTGGTAGTAACCAGGATATTGGCCGCTACCTTTATGCTACCCATTTTAGTAATAGTTGGAGATTTTGTGGCCTTAATTGGTTCTGCAATTATAGAGAACATAAAAGGTGACGTTTCTTTTACACTATATTTTAACCAGGTATTTGCCGCGCTGGAATTTACAGATCTTCTTCCGGCAACGGTAAAAACTTTTTTCTTTGGGTTTGCCATTGGCCTGGTAGGTTGTTTTAAAGGATACAATAGCAAAAAAGGCACCGCGGGGGTTGGGAAAGCCTCCAATTCTGCCGTGGTTTTTACTTCTATGCTACTGTTTGTACTGGATTTTATCGCCGTTTTTATCACTGATATTTTTTATAACTAAAAATGGAAAATAAAGCCGTAATAGAAATAAAAGAACTGTACAAAAGCTTTGGCGATGTTGAAGTTTTAAAGGATTTCAATTTAAATTTATTTGAAGGTGAAAACCTTGTTCTAATGGGAAAATCGGGTTCAGGGAAATCGGTGATGATAAAATGCCTGGTAGGTTTAATGGATTTTGACAGGGGCAGTATTAAAGTTTTAGGGAAAGATATTTCTAAAATGAAACAAAACGAGCTGGATGAAATAAGAACCGATATAGGTTTTTTGTTTCAGGGCAGTGCTTTATACGATTCTATGACGGTTAGGGAAAATTTAGAATTTCCGCTAAGAAGACATAGAAAAAACTCTGAAAGAAAAACTGAAGAACTGGTAAAAGAGGCGCTGGAAAATGTAGGCTTGCAACAAACTATAGACCTAATGCCCGCAGAACTTTCGGGAGGGATGCAACGTAGAATTGCTTTAGCAAGAGCACTTATTCTTAAACCAAAGATTATAATCTACGACGAACCCACAACGGGTTTAGACCCAATTACCGCAAAAGAAATTATTTTATTGATGATGAATATTCAGAAAAAATATGCAACCTCATCTATAATAATTACTCACGATGTGGATTGTGCAAGGGTAATTTCTAACCGAATGATCTTATTACTTGACGGAAAAAATTATGCTGAAGGAACTTTTAACGAACTGGCAGCATCTGGTGATCCAAAAATTAAAGCATTTTTTAAATAAAAAGCTATGAAATCAAATTCTGCACAAAATATAAAACTTGGGGTTCTCATTATTTCGGGGCTTATTATTTTCACCCTTGGAGTTTTCTTTATTGGAAACAAGCAAAACCTGTTTGGAGATTCCATTCTGGTAAGTTCTGTTTTTAAAAACGTCAACGGATTGCAATCGGGGAATAATGTTCGTTATTCTGGTGTGAACGTTGGTACGGTAAAAGAAATCAAATTTTTAAATGATACGGCAATTTGTGTAGATATGCTTATTAATAGGGAAGCCGGAAATTTAATTAAAAACAATGCACTGGCTACCATAAATTCAGACGGACTAGTTGGAAGTATGGTTTTAAATATTTTACCCTCAAGCCAGGCACCTTCTCCCACCATCAAGGAAGGCGACACACTTGCTTCAATTAGCCAGGTGGCAACTGCCGATATGCTAAACACCTTGAATAAAACCAATGAAAATGCAGCATTATTAACCCAGGATTTATTAAAAATTACCAATAGTATAAACTCTGGAGAAGGCGTTTTAGGAGATTTACTCAAAGACAAAACCCTGGCTAAAAATGTACAGGAAAGTGTTGAAAACTTAAATGAAACAACCAAATCTGCCAGGTTGGGATTGGCAAAACTAAATGGAATTTTAAATAATGTAGATTACGAAAATTCTGTGGCGGGTTTGCTTCTTAGCGACACCAGTGCACAAAAAAGTTTCAGCACAATTATTAAAGATTTGGAAAAAACATCTTCGCAAATAAAGGGGATTAGCGTAGATCTGGGTGAATTTTCTAACAATCTTAATTCAGAAAAAGGAGCGCTTAATTATGTGCTAAAAGACAGCAGTTTTGTGAATCATTTAGATCAAAGTATGGAAAATATTGAAGAAGCTACCCAGCGCTTTAACGAGAATATGGAAGCTTTAAAGCATAATATTCTATTCCGTGGATATTTTAGAAAACTGGAACGCCAAAAAGCGCGAGCCGAAAAAGAAAATTAATAATTAATCTTCTACAGAAATTTTCTTTTTAAAACGAAATATGCTTCTGGAAAGGAAGAATTAAATATGTTCCATTCGCCACCGTTTAAGCTCGGGTAGCTTTTTTATAAGTTGCCGGGCTTCTTCCAGACTAATATCTTCGTGCATTTCTGCCATTTCTAATAATTTCACTTCTAATTGATGTAGATTAAGCGATTTATCAGTAAAAGCGCCATCCTCGTAACAGTCACGACAATAATCGGGATTTTCTGATTTATCGCGATTTGTACCTACAGTGGCTTTTGTAAATGGCCAGCCACAACTTTGGCAAATTAAGGTTTTCATCAGCTAATTTTATTAAAATATACGAAGAAAAATTAATATAATACGTTCAATTTTAATCATTTAGAAAGCAGCATTTTTAATTTTGAAAGCATAATAAGCTCAGATTTATTTTTTCCTGCAAACGAAGCTGCAATAGCATCTGCTGTTTCCCAAATTAACTGTTTAATTGGCAAAGTAAACAAGCCTTCATTTTCCTTTTTGTATTGTCTAAACTCCTTAAATGCCCATGTTGCTTCAGGAGAATTTTCTTCAAGCCAATCAAAGACCATTTCAATCTTATAGGCTTCATCGGTTCCATATTCGTCAGTTTTATTATCTATTGGCACCCATTTCTTTTGCACCAGATTGTTAAGCGTTTTAATCTCTTCGGCTTGCACTACTTTATCAGAAGCCGCAATGGCGTAAAAAAGCATCCCGATATTCTGATAAAATTCTTCGGTGAAGACTTGTTTTTTCGATAGTTCCATAATAAAAATTTTACTCGCTTAGCGAGAGTTAATGCTACGCGATTTTCTCGAAATAATTCGCTCTTTAAAGATAAGTCTCAGAAACTTAGCTGAAAATGATAAAAATCAGTTTTTATGCGGAGGTATTCTTTTTCTAAAGAATAGCAATAATAATTAAACATCTGAATTTCGGCTGTTTAAATAATTTCTCCGCTATCTACGTTTTAAAAATAACTTTGTATATTTAGGTGTTGTTTAAAGCATTTCCCCAACTTCCCCCCGCCTGGAATGCGAAACAATCCCCAATCAACGTATTCTTAATATTTAAGCTCTGCAGGGATGAAGCGTATTCTATATATTTTAGATAAAACTTCCAGTCATCTAATTCCAGATGAATTGGCGATGAACCTCGATTATAAATTTATATACTCAAATTCCCCAACAAGCTTAGAAAGTTTATTAATAAAAAATAAACCAGATTTGCTTATTTGGGCAGTAAAAAACCCTATTCCACCTAAAGTAATTCATAGAAATCCCGGGATTTTAAAGCTTCCTATACTTTCTATTATTGCTGAAACCGGCACCCAAAAACCCCTTCATAAAAAACATCGCTTTTTAGCAGAGAATTCTTCGAAACAGGAGCTAAAGAAGAAAATTTTATTTCTCACCAATGCTAAAATGGAAAATTTTAGAGCATCTAAAAAGCCAGACAAATCTTTAGTTCCAAATATTGAAGCTTTAAAAAGTTATATGGAAAAAAAGGGTGAGTTAATAAGCCTGGATAAACATAAAATATTATTTCACGAAAACCGGCATTCCAGTTTTATCTATTTAATTAAACAAGGTTTGGTTAAAACCTCCAGGATGGACCAATTGGGAAAAGAATTAATTACTGGTATTTACCGGAAAAATGACTTATTGGGACTTTACGGATTTCATAAGCATCCCGTTGCAACTGAAATGGCAACCACCTTAGAAGCTTCTCAATTTTACAGGATCTTATATACTGAATTTAGGGAAATACTACAGCAAAACCAGGAGTTAAGCCTGGATTTAGCCCAATATTTAACCGATACGGTTTTAGAATTAAAATCACAACTTTTAGAAATGGCTTATGCGTCGGTATTAAAAAAAACTTCTAATACTATTCTTCAGTTTGCAGAAGAAATGCAAAACCCAGAATTTAAAGGACTTAATATTTCGAGAACCGATTTGGCCAGTATAGCCGGTATTTCTACCGAAAGTTTTATTCGAAGCCTTTCCAGCTTAAAAAAAGAAGGAATCATTGCAATAAAAGGTAAAAAAATAAACATCCTGAAACCAGATAAACTACAGGAAATCACATAGTCCTAATTTTTTGTTAAATACTGATTTTCTGACATTTGTCATTTTTTTTAAGTATGTTTTCGTCTATTTTTAAAACAGGAAATTTATCTATATATATTCAAAAATTTGTTTTTCCTAAACTCGCAGAGTTGGAAATCAAATTAGAAGATATCAAAGGTATTTTTTAACCTGATATACAAATTTTATTTCGTGTAAGATCACTGATATCAAACCAGTGTTAAAGAATAAACTTAATATCTTCTTAAGAAACAGGAGGCAATGGTCTCCTGTTTCTGTTTTTAGAGCTTTCTTTCTATCCTATTTACAATTAAATTTAAGCAACTATAAAAGGAACTTTTTAAAACTTATGAATTCGCCATTTTTTATTGGGACCTTTTACACTTAGCAAATTCTCGCCCAACCATTTTGCATTAATCTCTGGTGCCTCTCGTAGTTTTTGTTTAGAAACAGCTACTGGAAAAGGCCCTTCTAAATATTTTAGTACTTCCCCATCCTTATCAATAAGAACTACATCATATTTATAAGACAGCACATTCTTACCCAAAAGCTGGTTCTCACCAAGTCTCTCTTCTTCTAGCTTTAATGCCAAGGCTTTCCCGTTAGAAAAGTTGCTTACATTTAGAAATTCAGGTTCAATTACTGTTTTTCCTTCAGCATTTATAAAACCATAATAGTTAACGCCATCTTTCTTTTTACTAATAATAGCCCTTTCTTCTTTTAGTTGAGGATATTCAATTCCCGCAACGCCAATTCTATTATTTTTAGGGTTCTTATTCATAACGAGATCGTTTCTAAGTTCAAACAGCACCTCGCCACTCGTATCTATAAAACCCCAATTATCGCCTAATCTTACCGTACTAAAACCATCTTCCAGATTGGAAACAAAATCAAATTCTTTCGGTTCTTGCGCAAATAACACAAACGGAATACTTATTAAGATTCCTAATATTAAATTTTTCATCTTCAAAAGTTTTAAAATTACCATTAAATGTATTTCAAAACATTGATAATAAATATGATACACGTCATACTAAGCTAAAACTTTCTTCTCCTGTAAAAGCTTAAAATTAAATTACAAACTGATTTTCCTCATAGTTTAAACTTAGGTGTTCTCTTAACTTTATTATTCAAAGTCCAAGAAGATGAGAAAGATAATCTTACCCACCGATTTTTCAGAAAATGCCTATAACGCATTGCGATTTGCCTGCCAGCTTTTTAAATATGAAAAGAGTGAAATAATTCTTTTAAACACTTACGCCGATAAGGTGTATACCGATGAAAATCTGTTAAGTAAAGAATTGATAGATGAGCTTAAAGCGGTTAGCAAAACAAAGGCCGAAATGGCTTTAAATGAAATTAGCACTAAGGTTCACGACGAATTTTGCAATCCCAGACATAAAGTTAAATATGTAGCTGCATTTGGTGATCTGGTAGACGAGGTAAACAGCCTGGTAAATTCAGAAAATGCCGATCTTGTTATTATGGGTACTCGTGGGGCTACAAACGATAGGAAACTTGGTTTTGGGAGTAATACTTTACTTGTTTTAAAATATGTGCAATGCCCGGTTTTGGCCATTCCAGAAAATTTTAGCTATCAGGAGCCAAAAAATATCTTATTTCCAACCAATTTTTTAATTCCGTATCAAAAACGTGAATTGAAAGTTGTGGGAGAAATTGCTCGCGATTTTAAGTCTGTTATTCATTTTCTGTATTTATCTAAACATAAGGCAACTTCAGCAAGACAAAAGGATAACCTGGAATTCTTGCACGAGCAATTCTATAATATTCGCTTAGAAAAACACCAAAGTGAAGAGTTGCAAAAGGAAAAAGCAATAGAAGAATTTATAGTAAAAAATAATATAGATCTTTTGGTGATGGTGAATTCCCGTCACACTTACTTAGAAGATATGCTCCTTACTTCTACCATAGATAAAGTGGGTCTCCATCCTAAAGTTCCACTACTGGTATTACAAAATTTTAATAGGGAATGCATTTAAAATTTAGAAATCATGAAAAAAATACTTTTACCCACAGATTTTTCAGAAAACGCTTATAACGCGATTTCTTATGCCATTAAAGCATTTAAAGATGTAGAATGTACTTTTTATCTTCTAAATACATATACCCCGGTTTTGTATGATTCTGAATATATTTTATACAACAGTACACAACCTAATCTCGCTGAAGCTTATAAAAAAAACTCCCTCACAGGATTGCGAAAAGTTGAACGGAAGATTTATCGTGATTTTAATAATCCAAAGCATAATTTCGAAAAAATTTCAGCTTTCAATCTCCTTATTGATGAGATGAAAGAACAGGTGAAATCTAAAGAAATAGACCTGGTAGTAATGGGAACTCAGGGTGCAACCGGGGCTGAAGAAATCTTAATAGGTACCAATAGTGTGCACGCAATTAATAAGCTAAGAACGCCATTTTTAATGATCCCTTCGGGATATCAATATCAACCTCCGGTAAATATTCTATTTCCCACAGATTTTGAATTGAATTTTAGCACTGCGCAACTGGAACCAATTTTAAATTTAGCCGAAGAGCATACCTCAAAGCTTAATATTTTGCACGTTTATTTTGGAAAAGACCTAGACCAAAATCAGGAAAAAAATAAGAAGAACCTCAGCAAAATCCTGGAAGATACTTCGCACCAATTTTATACAATTGAAGACAAAAGCGTACCAAAAGCTATAAAAAAATACCAGGAACAGCACGAGGTAGATTTACTTTTTATGGTCAATAACAAGCGTAGCTTTTTTGAAAATCTTCTTTTTAGACCGGTAGTTAATAAAATAGGTTTTCATATTAAAGTACCCTTTATGGTCATTCAATCAGGAAAATTCAACTAGTTATGAAAAATATACTCATCCCCACAGATTTTTCGGCTAACGCCTGGAAAGCTACCGTCTACGCCTTTAGTTTATTTCAAAATGAGCTGTGTAATTTTTATTTTTTAAATGCCTGCAAACCCGAATTCTATACTCCAGATATTAATGGCGCTAGTTTAGCCCAGGCAAAAAGCGAAAATAAAGTCCTGATGAATAAGTTGCTGAAAGAAGTAGCTATAATTAATAAGAATCAAAACCATAGGTTTAAGTCTATAATTATAGAATCCTGGTTAAACGATGCGGTTGTTGAAATTCAAAATGAAATAATTTTTGATCTTATAGTAATGGGAACAAAAGGAGAAACCGAAGCAGACGACAGGATTTTTGGCACAAATAGCATGAATGTAATTGAAACCGTAGACCATATGCCGGTTTTACTTATACCAGAAAATTGTGTGTATGTACCCGAAGTAAAAAAAGAACTGGTATTGGCAACCCGGTTTGATAAATCATTTTCAGATTATGAGATAAGTTTTTTAATAGATATGGCTAAGAAATTTAAGGCCTGTATTAGGATTCTTTATATTCAGGATACCGAAAATTTATCTGAAGAACAGCTGAATACAAAAGAAGAGCTACACAACTATTTTAAAGATGTTTCCCATAGTTTTCACACCCTAACCAATATTGAAGTTACCAAAGGAATTCACAGTTTTATTCAAAGTAGAAATAGTGATGTGTTGGTTTTGAACCATAAAAAAAGAGGCTTTTTTCAAAATTTATTTTCAAAATCTCTACTAAAAGAATTAGGGAAAAAACCCCAAATTCCTATGCTTTTTATGCCTTCAGATCTATAATTTTTTACAAAATTAATTCTTGAAAAACCTGCAAAAATGAATATTTCCAATCTAAAAATCATAAAAGCCTCTGGTGAAAAAGCTAAATTTTCTATAGACAGGGTTGCAGAATCTTTAAGGAGGTCTGGCGCCAATGAAGAACTTATTCAAAAAACCCTGGAAAAGCTCAAAACCGAACTGTACGAAGGTATCACCACCAAAGAAATTTACAATCGTGCTTTTAATTTGCTCAAAGAAGATAATAAAACCAGTGCTTCAAAATATAAATTAAAAACCGCTATTTACGAATTGGGCCCAACCGGATTTCCTTTTGAAAAATTTATTGCCGCGCTTTTAAGTTATAGTGGTTATAAAACCCAAACCGGGAAAATATACCAGGGAAAATGTGTTACCCACGAGATAGACGTGGAGGCCAAAACAGATTCAAAACTAATTTTAATAGAATGTAAATTTCACAATGCAGGTAGAAATTGTGATGTAAAAATTCCGCTTTATATAGATTCCAGGTTTCGGGATATAAAAAATTTTAGAAGTAATAGAGAGAATAAATTAACTTTTGAAGAAGGTTGGGTGGTTACCAACACACGGTTTACATCCGATGCAGTAAAATATGCCAAATGTGCCAATCTTAAATTATTAAGCTGGGATTATCCAAAAGGCGAAGGACTTAAAGATAGAATAGACCAGTTAGGTTTATACCCTATAACTGTTTCTACCCTACTTTCAGAAAGAGAAAAAAACTTTTTGTTAAGTCGGGATGTGGTTTTGTGCCAGGAACTTATAAACGATACCTTTTACCTGGATCATTTAGGCATCAGCAATCCTCGCAAAAAGAGAATACTTGAAGAAATGAGAGATCTTTGTAAACATTAAAATTATGGAAAATCAAATAAAAATTCATTTTCTGGGAGGTTCGGGAACAGTAACGGGATCAAAATTTCTCGTAGAAACCCCCGAATTGAATTTCCTAATAGACTGCGGACTCTTCCAGGGGATTAAAAGTTTGCGGGAACTCAATTGGAAAGATTTTCCGTTTGATCCTAATAATATAGATCTCATATTGCTTACCCACGCCCACCTGGACCATACAGGATATCTCCCAAAATTGGTAAAACAGGGATATAAAAATCCTATTCTTGGCACCCTACCAACTTTAGGAATTGCAGCGGTTATTTTAAAAGACAGTGCAAAGATCCAGGAAGAAGATGCAGAAAGAGCCAATAAGGAAGAATATAGCAAACACCATCCCGCTTTGCCTTTATATACCATGAGTGATGCCGAAAAAACTATAGGTTTATTTAAAAGTATAAAGCTGAATGAGTGGCATAGAATTTCAGAAAATATAAAATATCGCTACCAGACCAATGGCCATATCTTAGGTTCAACGTTTATTGAAATTGAGATTTTTGAAAAGCGCTTTGTATTTTCAGGCGATATTGGGCGGGAGAAAGATTTACTTTTAGAAGCACCCAATAAGCCGGAATGGGCAGATTACTTATTTTTAGAAAGTACCTACGGTGATAGACTTCATCCCGAAGATGATTCAGACGAAATTTTTATTGAAGCAATTAAGGAAACCGTAAACAAAAAAGGAAATCTTATTATACCAAGTTTTGCAGTAGAACGTTTGCAGGGAATTATGTACAAGTTATACCTTTTAATCAAAAAGAATAAAATCCCAAAAATTCCTATTTACATAGATAGCCCAATGGGTAATGAAGTTCTTGGTTTATTTGAAGGTTTTAGCAAGTGGCATAAAATTGAGCAAGATGAATTTAGAAAAATGCTATCCTATTTTAATATCATCACTTCATACCGCGATACCTGGAAAACTATAGATGAAAACAGGTCTAAGATTGTAATAGCCGGCAGCGGAATGGTAACCGGCGGCCGTGTACTCACCTATCTTCGTTATTTAATAGACAAACCGGAAACCACAGTGCTATTAGCAGGTTACCAGGCCGAAGGCACCAGAGGCAGGCAGCTGGAAAACGGAGCTTCAGAAGTAAAAATCTTTGGGAAATATTGCCCGGTAAAAGCAAAAATTTTAAAGATGGAAAGTCTCTCTGCTCACGCCGATCAAAAGGAACTATTGGATTGGATGTCAGAAATAAAAAATATTCCTGAAAAGATATTTTTAATCCACGGCGAGCCCACCGCTTTAGACTCATTAAGAGTAAAAATAAAAGATCGTTATAATTATGCAGTGAGCATTCCCGCCTTTAACGATGTTGTAACGCTACAGCTATAAATTCACAAAAACTCAACGAAAACCTTTTCGTTCAATTTAGCACCTTTTTTCTGCAATAATGGCAGTAAAAATGGCAGTTTTTTAATGGAATAAAATTTAAATAAAAATTTAGGTTTTATTCCATTTTCAGCTAAAGGCATAAGTAAAACTTCCTAAATTCAATAATTCTTAACGTTTTTCATAATCTTTATTATCTCAAAAGCTAATAATAAAAGGTCTTCGATCTACCTAATTATAAGGCTTAAGCACCATCCAAGTTTATTTAAAAACCTCTGAAAACAGCTGTTTTTAGATTAGTTTAACCTAATATTTTATTTAGTTACGGTCAAAATAAATTAATTTAATCCTTGCTTTTGGCAGGCAAGTACGGTTTTATTGGGAAACATTGCATGGTCTTTGTTCTTAATGGCCCAGACTTGAAAGTCTAAAAGTTGAAATAAATTAATTAACCAAAAAATAAAGAATGAAAGTATTAGTAATTGGAGCAGGAAATATGGGACTTACTTACGCCGAAGGAATGGCGAAGTCTAGTTTACTTAATCACCGAAATCTAATGATTTTTGATAAATCGGCTGAAATAATAACTACACTTAGCAAAGTAGACCATTTTGATGTATACGATGATATTGAAGAATGCTTACCAAAGGCAGACATCGTATTCCTTGCTGTAAAACCCTATCACTGTGATGATTTATTTGAGGAAATAAAACCTTTAGTAAACGACCAGCAAATATTTGTCTCTTTAATGGCCGGCGTTACTATAGATAAAATACAACAAGGTTTAAACGTGAAAAAAGTTGTGCGTTCAATGCCTAACCTTCCTGCACAGGTAGGAAAAGGAGTTACCTCGTTTACCGAAGCAAAAGAAATCTCTCGGGTAGAACTTCTTATGGTTAGAAATTTATTAGACACCACGGGAGCTTCAATTCATGTAGAAACAGAAAAATTTATAGATGCTTCTACAGGAATTTCAGGAAGCGGGCCGGCTTATGTATTCTATTTTATGAATTCTATGATGGAAGCAGCATTAAAAATGGGCTTTTCCAAGAACGACTCTAAGGTTTTGGTCAGCCAAACATTTGAAGGTGCCGTAAAACTTTTTAACGAATCAGATCTGTCGGCCAGCACCTGGATGGAGCGCGTTGCTTCTAAGGGAGGGACAACCCGTGCAGCTTTAGATTCTATGGACGATAATAACGTTGAAGAATTAATTAAAGATGCGGCTTACGCGGCATTTGACAGAGCTGTAGAACTGGGAAAAGAGTAATCTAAATCTAAAAAAGGAAGTTTAAATATAACTTTATAAAATGGAAAAAAAGAGAATCGTAGTTAAGGTCGGGACCAATGTAATGACCAATAAAGATAACAGGATTTTAGGCCCTGTACTAAAACATCTTGTAGAACAAATAGCTACACTATATGAAGAGGATGTAATGGTAGTTCTCGTTTCTTCAGGATCGGCAATTGCCGGAAAAGAAGTTCTTGGAGATGTAGATATTGAAGATGCCTCAAAAAGAAGACAGGTATTTTCTGCAGTGGGCCAACCACGTATGATGCGTCACTACTATAGTATCTTCCACGATTTTGGAATGCGCTGTGCACAGGTACTGGCAACTAAAAGAGATTTTAGCCCGGGTATTCACCGCGAAAATATGATTAACTGTTACGAATCTTTATTATCTGAAGGAATTATCCCTATTGCTAATGAAGATGATGCAGTATCGGTAACAATGTCTATGTTCTCTGATAATGATGAACTTGCAAGCCTTGTTGCTGAATTAATTAATGCTGATGCCTTAATTATTTTAAGTGATACAGATGGATTATATACCGGCCATCCAGAGGACGATGAATCAGAAAAACTTAACAAAGTTACGGTTGATGAAAACGTAGAAAAATACGTACAGGAATCTGGAAAAGGCGAAGGTGAAGGCCGTGGTGGTATGGAGTCTAAAATTAAGATTGCCAAAGGTACCGCTGCTAAAAACATTACCACTTATATCGCAAACGGTAAACAGAAAAATGTAATTCTGGATATCGTAGCAGGTAAACCGGTAGGTACAAAGTTTACCGCATAGAAAAATAAAAATTGAAGTTTAATCAAACTAAAAATAAATCGAATAATGAAATTATTAGATTCTAAAACCAAAAATAACGTTTTGCAATCCATGATTAATATTTTGGATAAAAGACGTGAGGAAATAGTAGCCGCAAATAAAAAAGATCTTGACGCTTTTGGCGAAGGAGACCAGGCTATGCGTGATAGATTGGTAGTAAACAATGCCAAGGTAAACGATATGATACGCTCTGTAAAAGAAGTTATGGACCAGGAAGATCCTGTAGGCCAAACTATAGAGCATAGAAGATTGGATACCGGTTTAGATATTACCAACAAAACCGCACCATTCGGAACGATCATGATTATCTATGAATCCCGTCCCGATGTTACAATTGAAGCCGCTGTACTTGCTTTTAAAGCAAATAACAAGATCTATTTAAAAGGTGGAAAAGAAGCAAACCATTCTAATAGAATTCTTGAGGAATGCTGGCACGAAGCGCTTCAGGAAAACGGTTTGGAAAAAGACTGGATCGAGCTATTACAAATGAATAGAACCGAAACCCAGGAGTTCCTTAAAAATCCGCCACAACATATAGATTTAGTAGTTCCAAGAGGTGGAGAAAAGCTTATTGCTTTTGTAAAAGAACATTCTACAGGTGCAGTTTTAGTTAGCGGACGAGGAAATAATTTCCTTTATGTTTCTAAGAATGCCAATTTTGATACCGCTAAAAAAGTAATGTTAAATGCTAAAATCGATAAGATTTCAGGATGTAATGCATTAGATAAGGTATTAGTTGATAAAAACCTACCAGACTTTGAAAAAAGAGTAAAAGAATTGTATGATATGTTCACAGAGAATAAAGTACATATTCAGGTAGACGATGATATCGCTAAGATACTTCCAAATGAAGAAAAAATACCATCTGAAGATACCTGGTATGAAGAATTCCTGGCCATGAGAATTGTACTTGGTGCTATTGATGGTAACGAGGCCGCAATGGATAAAATCAATAAATATTCAGGAGGACATTCAGCTGTGATTATCACTGATGATAAGAAAGAAGCCGCCAACTTTATGGAGCAGGTAGACAGTGCCGCTGTGTACCACAACGCTTCTACTAGATTTACAGATGGTGGCCAAATGGGAGTTGGTGCAGAGCTCGCTATTAGTACCGATAAACTTCACCACCGTGGGCCACTTGGTTTAAAACAATTGGTTACTAATAAATACTATGTATTAGGAGAAGGCCATATTAGAGAGTAGTTTTTTCTCTAAAATAAGCTTTAAAACCGCTGAGAAATTCAGCGGTTTTTTTATGCTCAATTTTTATAAAAACAAAATTTTTTCTTTTATAAATGTAACTTTTACGCACTTCTTGAGTCTTATAAAAAAAGAAACGTTTATCAATGAAAAAAGCTATTTACACTCTGGCCTTTATTGGCGCCCTATATAGTTGTAAAACCACGCAAACCTCAAAAGAAAATCAACCCGTAATTGCAAGCATAGATCTTGTAAATGTTGAAGAAGACAAAGTTTCGGTGAGCGTTGATCCCGATAGGTTTACTAGTGACAATACTACTTTTTATATTCCTAAAACGGTGCCCGGCACCTACTCTACAGATAATTACGGAAAATTTATCGAAAATTTTAAAGCGCTGGATTACGATGGAAATGAACTGGAATTTGAAAAAATTGACGATAATTCCTGGAATATTCCAAACGCTGGAAATTTAGACAAAGTAAGCTATCAGGTTAACGATACTTATGATATTGAAGACGAAGAAGGTGTTTTCTCGCCCTCGGGAACCAATATTGAAGCAGGTGAAAATTTTATGCTTAACCTCCACGGATTTGTAGGTTATTTTGAAAATAAACAGGAAGAACCTTACCGGCTTCTAATTAAAAGACCACAAGGTTTAATTCCCGGTACAGCTTTAAGCAAAACGGTTGCTGCCTCAGAAGATATGGCATTTAAAGAAGATATTTATTCTCTGGGCCGATATTTTGAAGTTATAGACAACCCAATTATGTATGCTAAACCAGATACCACTAGTTTTATGGTAGAAGGTATGGAGGTGCTCATTAATGTATATTCTCCAAATGAAAAATATACTTCAGAAAGTATAAAACCGGGAATTGAAGAGATGATTAGCGCACAAAAACGCTTTTTAGGAGAAGTAGATAACACCGGCAAGTATGCAATTCTGTTATATCTTTCAGATAGCGAAAAACAAGATGCACGTGGTTTTGGTGCTTTAGAACATCACACTTCTACGGTAGTTGTACTTCCCGAAGCTATGCAGCCTGAACAATTACAAAAAACAATGACCGATGTGGTTTCTCACGAATTTTTCCACATACTTACTCCCTTAAATGTTCATTCAAAAGAAGTTCATTATTTTGATTATAACGATCCTAAAATGTCTCAGCATTTATGGATGTATGAAGGGGTAACCGAATATTTTGCGAACCTTTTCCAAATAAACCAGGAGCTTATAGAGAAACAGGATTTTTACGATAGAATTTCAGATAAAATAAAATCGGCGCAACAGTTTGACGACACAATGCCATTTACCGAAATGAGCCAAAACATTCTGGAAGATCCTTATAAAGACAGTTATTACAACGTATATCAAAAAGGAGCCTTAATTGGAATGGCTTTAGATATTCGGTTAAGGGAATTAAGCGATGGCGAAATGGGAATTCTGGATCTTATGAAAGCCCTTAGCGATAGATATGGAATGGACAAGCCTTTTGAAGATGAAGAATTATTTGATGATATTGTTGAACTTACTTATCCTGAAATTAGAACTTTCCTGGAAACCTATGTTAGCGGAACAACACCAATTCCCTACAACGATTTTTTTACCAAAGTAGGACTTGAAGAAAGTGAAACCGAAATTAATACCGGCTATTTTATTAAAGGGCAAACCCCTTATATAGATGGTGATCCCGCTAAAGGTGAATTGTTTTTCAGAGAAAATATTCAGTTCAACTCGTTTTTACAGGAACTTGGTGTAAAAGGTGGCGATATAATCAAAACGGTAAACGGCGAAGAATATAATATTCAGAATGTTTATAATCTAATTATGAAAGCTGAATCCTGGGAAGAAGGTGAAGAAGTGAGTTTTGTAGTAATGCGAGACGGCGAAGAGGTAGAACTTACAGCTACTACTGCCCAACCCACTGATACCGATACTACAATAACCGAAAAAGATCTGCCTGAAAGTAGCAAAGAAGTAAAACTTAGAAATGCTTGGTTAAAAGGTTAATAGATTTTAATTTAAGTATTTTCAGCGGCGGGAATTCCCGCCGCTTTTTTATTTCCATAATCGGGTTTTATCTTTTAAATTGGAAGACCTAACCAACTTGAAGATTAATTTATGGAAATTCCTATTTTACAGGATATTGTTATTATCCTGGGACTCTCAATTTTGATAATTCTTTTATTTCAAAAGATAAAAGTGCCATCAATCCTGGGGTTTCTTCTCGCTGGTATAATTGCAGGTCCACATGCCTTTAACCTTATAAGTTCTTCTCACGAGGTAGAATTACTATCAGAAATTGGTATTATTTTCCTGCTTTTTGTTATTGGAATTGAGCTCTCTATAAAAGAGCTTATTTCTATGAAAAACACCGTCTTAATTGGCGGCGGGCTCCAGGTAGGTGGCACAATTCTATTCACTACAATCGTTGCTTATTTTTTCGGTTTACCTTTAAATTCGGCAGTTTTTCTAGGTTTTTTGTTCTCTTTAAGTAGTACCGCAATAGTTTTAAAACTCATCCAGGAACGTGGAGAAATTACCGCACCGCACGGCCGGGTTGCGCTTGGAATTTTAATTTTCCAGGATATAATTGTAGTTCCCATGATGTTGCTCACCCCAATATTAGCCGGTGATGGCGGCGATCTCCTTACTACCCTCTTAATTCTTATTCTTAAAATTGTTGGTGTTGGCGTGGTTATTTATTTACTGGCGCGATATATTGTACCCAGAATTTTTAGTATGGTGGTTAAAACAAAAAGCAAAGAGCTTTTTATATTAACCACTGTAGTTTTTTGTTTTGCCATTGCCTGGCTCACCTCTTCTGTAGGCCTATCTCTTGCTTTAGGTGCCTTTTTCGCAGGACTTATTATTTCTGAATCTGAATACAGCCACCAGGCTACAGTAAACGTTTTGCCATTTAGAGAGATTTTTATCAGTTTCTTTTTTATCTCGGTTGGTTCTCTCCTGAATTTAGAATTTTTTATCAATAATATTTTGATGATTCTTCTATTGGTTATTGGAGTTGTATTTTTAAAAATGCTGGTAGTTGGTGCTACGGTTTTATTGCTGAAATATCCGCCAAGAACAGTTTTATTAAGTTTATTCAGTTTATTTCAGGTAGGTGAATTCTCCTTATTGCTTTCTGGAGTTGGTTTAGATAATAATATTATACCAAATAGTGTTTATCAATATTTTTTAGCGATTTCAATAATTACTATGGGGCTTACCCCTTTTCTAATTGCGGCGGCGCCAAAGATTACTTATTCAATACTTAAGGCCAGGGTGCCTTCATCCGTAAGGCATAGACTGGAAAGTTTAAATAAACTTAAGACTACTGAAGAAACCGATGAACCTAAGAAACTGGACGATCATTTAATTATTATTGGCTACGGAATTAATGGTGAAAATATTGCGAAAGCCGCCCGAAACGCTGAAATTCCTTATGTTATCTTAGATACCGATCCTGTAACTTTTAAAAAGGCGAAAAATAATAATGAACCTATTATTTTTGGAGATGCAACCAACTCCTTAATTCTAAAACATCTTCACGTCCAGGAAGCAAGGGTTATTGTTATTGCAATTTCTGACCCGGGAGCTACAAAAAAGATTATTAGTAACGTACGTTTATATTCTAAAACAGCTTTTATTATTGTAAGAACTCGTTATGTTAGGGAGATTGAAGAAAATATTAAACTGGGAGCCGATGAAGTAATTCCAGAAGAATTTGAGACTTCTATAGAAATCTTTAACCGGGTGCTTAAAAAATACCTGGTGCCTTATAACGAGATAATGGATTTTACTGCCAGTATTCGTTCGTCAGATTATGAGATGTTAACTTCAGTAAAAGGAAGGCCGCATAAACCTTCGTTACAGCATTTACATATTCCAAACCGGGAAATTGTAACCTTAAGTGTGCAGCAGAATAACAGGGATATTGTTGGAAAAAGTATTCAAACTTCCGGAATTGGTAAGAACTTTAGAGTTACTGTACTGGCCATAAAAAGAGATACTCAATACATTACTGAAATTCTCCCGGACACTAAAATTAAACAAGGAGACTTATTATATATTTTTGGAAATCCGTTAAATATTAACAGGCTAAACGAAGCGCTTTCATATTAGGAAACTGTTGCAGAATCATATAATTCAGAGAATTCAATTTTTCCGTTTTCCCGGTTAAAGAATGCAGTGGCGAGTCCTAATTTACCCTGTAATATTCGTTCCCTTAAATATGGATTTTCTTTTATAATACGCTTTTGTGATTCTTTTACACTCCAGCGTGTGATAAGATCGGCATAAGTATATAAATCTTTTTCTTCAAATTTAGCCGGGATTTGTTTCGCTTTTAATGCTTCAGCTATAAGGGAATCGGGATTTTGATATCCGTTTTTCATATATTCATTTAAAGCTTCCAGGTAAATTTTATTCGACGAATTTCCCATAAGAAGTATAAAACGTGAGCCCTGCTGTTTACAGGCAATTTCAATACTCTTAATAATATGACTATCTACAAGATTACCGGCGGCTCTAATGGGAATTAAATCTCCAATCCCGGTATTCATCATAACATTTAAAGGCTCCCTTAAATCTATGCAGTTTACTACAGTAGCAAGTGGCGGCGAATTGATAAAATCCATTAATTCTTTATTCCGAAGTCGTCTGGAAACCAATTTTCCATCTACGTATCTTGAATTTCCCTCCTTTAAATAATCCAGGATTTCCTGCGGTGTAGATCTTTCTTTAGATTCTTCAATATCCTCCCGAACAAAATCTAATTCTTTCCCTGCAGAATATTTATCTTTAAGGCCAATAATACTTACGTTAATATTATTTTCTTCTGCAAAAGTGGTTTTAAAATCTTCAAAGATCTCCAGTATATCGTGATCTATATAACTGGAAAAAGTAGCATCAATAATCACGTTAGAATTCTGCGGCACATTCCATAAACTGTTTTTAATTGAAGCTTTATTAAAAAATGAAACTTCGTTAGAAAGCTCTAATCTTATGGTTTCTCCTTTAAATATTTTAGTATTTTCAATAAAAAATGCGTTGTGATAATTACTGCGCAGTAAAAAGAAAATACTCACCAGGGACCCAATAAAAATCCCGATTAATAAATCGGTTAAAATAATAGCCACAACGGTCACAACAAAAGGAATAAATTGGTTCCATCCCTTTTTATACATCGTGCTAATTACATCCCAGGAGGCCAGTTTATAACCCACTACCAATAAAATTACCGCAAGGCTGGAGAGCGGAATAAGGTTTAAAATGGAACTTAAAAACAAAACGCTTAAAAGCAGGAAAATTCCGTGTAAAATTGTGGAAAGCTTGGTTTCGGCCCCGGCATTAATATTTACCGAGCTTCGCACAATTACTGATGTTAACGGAATACCTCCTACTAATCCGGCTATTGTATTTCCAATTCCCTGGGCTACCAATTCCCGGTTTGGAGGCGTTTTCCGCTTATGCGGATCTATTTCATCTGCAGCTTCAATGGCCAATAAACTGGCTATAGAGGCGATAAGTGTTATTGTAATTGCAACACCCCAAACTTCAGGGTTAGTGATAGAATTGAAATCTGGGAAAGTTACAAGTTCGCTTACACGATCTATTTTTGGAATATTCACCAGGTATTTTTCACTTAAATGGAGTACGGGAGCTATATACTTGAAAAGTAAATTTAAAAATACGCCAAGAATTACCACAATTAAGGAAGGCGGCAAAAGTTTAAAATTCTTAAGCGGACTTTTCTCCCAGAAAATAATGATTGCTAGTGAAATTATAGACAAAACTACTGCGCCGGGGTGCAGAGAGTAAAAAAAGTTTTTAAACATAGCAATAGCCTGTTCCAGAAGGTTATCTCGTGCTCCAAAATTTGCTCCTGAATCTTGAATGAATCCAACGGCATAAGGAAGCTGAGCGATGATTAAAATAATTCCAATCGCTGCAAGTAGGCCTTTAATAATATTGGAAGGCATATAATCGGCTATAAGTCCGGCTTTAAGAATTCCCAGGATAAACTGAAAAATTCCACCAAGAACAACCGCCATTAAGAACACATCAAAACTCCCAAGAGAAGCTATAGAAGCTAAAACCACCGCAGTTAAACTGGCAGCAGGACCACTAACACTTACCGATGAATGGCTTACGCTTCCTATTACAATTCCACCAATAATTCCCGATATTAATCCGGAAACCAAAGGGGCACCGCTTGCAAGTGCTATTCCAAGGCACAAAGGAAGGGCTACAAGAAACACTACAATACTGGAAGGAATATCTTTATCCATTCGGGAGAATAAGGGTTTGCTTAAAGCAGCCTGATCTACCTTTTCCCTGAAATTAAAATTGCCATTTTTTCCCATTAATTTTAAGTATGAAAAAAGATTAAAATTAAATGCTGAAAATAGGAAATTTAGTGGTTAACCAACTAATTTCTGTAAAACATTCAAAAGGTTTCTTAAATAACACCAAAAAAACGGACTGCTTTTCGGTACATATTGGTGTTATAATTTTAAATAGATATCTTTAAAAAACTAAATAACATAACAACCAATAATCTTATGTCTGTACTTCCCGACGATCTTTTGCGTTACCAGAAATTTATAGGCTTTATGCTAAAATACTGGAACAGCGATCTATTTGCCAATACCGCGTCGCAGGCAATGGATGAAAAATCAGATTCAGATAATTCACAGAATTCATACGATCAAAGCCCAGATGAACTGGTAGAAGATCTAAAAAATATGGGGCCTACCTATATTAAAATGGGCCAGCTGCTTTCTACCCGTCCAGACCTTCTTCCAGATGCTTATTTAAAGGCTTTAGCCACTTTACAGGATGATGTTCCTCCTATTCCTTACGAAGAAGTTCATCGCATTGTGGAAGAAGAAATAGGCACCAGGATTTCTAAAGCTTTTGATAGTTTTGATGAAGAACCTTTGGCCAGTGCTTCCATAGGGCAGGTACATAGGGCTACTTTAAGATCGGGAAAACCAGTGGCGGTAAAAATTCAAAGACCGGGAATTAAAAAACAATTCCTTTCAGATTTAGATACTTTAAAAGAACTGGCAGAGCTGGCTGTAAAACACAGTACAACCGCCCAAAAATATGCCTTTGATGATGTTTTAACTGAACTTAGGCGTATTCTACTCCAGGAGTTAGATTACCATCGTGAAGCACAGAATTTAATTACCCTTGGAGACAATTTAAAGGATTTTAAATATTTAATTGTACCGCAACCTATTCAGGACTATTCTGCGGCTAAAGTCCTTACCATGGAATATATTGAAGGCAGAAAGATCACTTCAATATCTCCACTTAAACAAATTGAAGTAGATTATTCGCCCCTTGTAGATGAACTGGTTAAAGCCTATTTGCAACAAGTAATTAATGATGGGTTTGTTCACGCCGATCCACACCCCGGGAATATTCAATTTACAAAAGATGATAAAATTGCCCTGATAGATCTTGGGATGGTTGCCAAGTTTAGCCCGGGAATTAAACAATATATTTTAGAACTTTTATTAGCTATTAGTAATAATAATGGAGAAGAAACCGCTCGTGTTCTATTAAGTATGAGTGAGGTTACAGAAGATGCCAACCTTAAATTCTTCAAAAAGACCATTTCTGATATTATTATGGATAGCGAGCATAGTACGGCTAAAGATATGCAAACCGGTCGGCTTCTTATTCAATTAAACAGGCTTGCAGCCGAAAGCGGAATTCACCTCCCTGTAGAAGTAAATATTCTTGGAAAAATTCTTTTAAATATGGATCAGATAATCGCGGTCTTAGATCCAGAATTTGATCTTAGAGATGCCATTAAAAGACATTCTACCAAGATAATGCGAGATAAAATGTATGAAGAATTAAAGCCTGAAAACTTTTTCTCTTCGGTATTAGCTTCAAAGAAATTTCTGGAATACTTACCCGATCGTTTAAATACGATCTCAAAGAATTTATCTGAAAATGAATTTAAAATTAAGATTGATGCCATAGATGAACAACGGGTTACCGATGGTTTTCAAAAAGTAGCCAATCGTATCACCCTGGGCCTAATTATAGCAGCAATGATTATTGGTGCTTCAATGCTTATGCAGGTTCCTTCAGATTTTACAATTTTTGGTTACCCAGGTCTTGCTATGATTTTCTTCTTACTCGCAGCAGTTGGAGGCATTATTCTTAGTTATATCATTATTTTTCGGGACGAAAATCTCAATAATAAAGATTAGCCTGTTTGGGGAATTGTGTATTTCAGTGTATTTTTCGGTTCTAAAAATTAGAACCACATGAAAAACATCTTTACCCCTCTTTTTTTACTTGTTTTTATAACTACGGCCTGGAGCCAGAAAGTTGAAATTCCGGTAGATACTACGGTCACTACAAATCATTCGGTGACTATTAATTCAAAAAATATAGATTATACGGCCACTACGGGCATGCAGCCACTTTGGAATAATGATGGTGAACCAATTGCCAGTTTATTTTATACCTATTATAAAAGAAGCGATGTAAAAAATACCGAAAACAGGCCCTTGGTTATTTCGTTTAATGGCGGGCCGGGCTCTGCTTCTGTTTGGATGCACGTTGCCTATACAGGCCCACGAGTTTTAAAGATTGACGATGAAGGATATCCAATTCAGCCTTACGGAATTAAGGAAAATCCTCATTCAATTTTAGATGTTGCAGATATTGTTTACGTGAACCCGGTGAACACCGGCTACTCCCGCCCTATTCCAGATGAAGATGGAAAAGTAGATAGAGAAAAGTTCTTTGGTGTTCAAGCCGATATTAAATATTTAGCCGAATGGTTAAATACTTTTGTAAGCAGAAACGAACGCTGGTTATCTCCAAAATATCTTATTGGTGAAAGCTATGGAACTACCCGCGTTTCAGGTTTAGCTCTAGAATTGCAAAACAGCCAGTGGATGTACCTTAACGGGGTAATTTTAGTATCTCCAACCGAAATTGGTATAGATCGCGATGGCCCGGTGGGCATAGCTAACAGACTACCATATTTTGCAGCTGCAGCCTGGTACCATGATGCTTTACCGGCAGAACTTCAGAATAAAGAATTGGAAGATTTGCTGGAAGAAGTTGAAGAATATACTATAAATGAATTAACGCCGGTATTGGTAAAAGGCGGTTTTACTGAAACTGCCAAAAAAGAGGAAGCAGCCGAGAAAATGGCTTATTATTCAGGAATTTCTAAAGAAGTAATTCTTCAGAATAATCTTGATGTAGATTATCGTTTTTTCTGGAAAGAATTAAAGCGAAAAGATGGCGTAACCGTTGGTAGACTGGATTCCAGATATCTTGGAATAGACGCCAAAGAAGCCGGAGATTCCCCCGATTATAATGCTGAGCTAACTTCCTGGTTACACTCGTTTACTCCCGCCATAAATCATTATCTGAGACAGGATCTTAATTTTAAAACAGATTTGAAATATTATATGTTTGGCCCTGTACATCCCTGGGATCGCAGTGGTGATAATAGCGGTGAGAATTTGAGACAGGCAATGGCGCAAAATCCTAATTTGGATGTAATGATTCAATCGGGTTACTTTGATGGCGCTACTACCTATTTTAATGCCAAATACACGATGTGGCAATTAGACCCAAGCGGAAAAATGAAAGACCGCCTTAGTTTTAAAGGCTACGAAAGCGGCCATATGATGTATCTGCGAGCAGAGGACCTTAAAAATGCCAATGAAGATATTCGGGAATTTATAGAAAACAGTCTTCCAAAAGAAGGCGCTCCTGCCAAGTATTAATTGCAATAAATAGTTTGGGAAGCTTTTTTCAACAATTCCGTCATTCTGAACTGGTTTCAGAATCTAATATGTTAGACCCTGAAACCAGTTCAGAATGACGTTAAAAAAAAGTAGCTTCCCAAACAATTTTATAAACTATTGCATCAAATAAGCTTTCAATTCATCATAATCTGAGATATTGAAAGCTTTTTTCTCTTTATTCATCGCTTCTTTAATGGAAACCGGAATTTCCACTTTTTCTCCAATGACTTCCTCTACAGTTTCCAGGAATTTTACCGGATGTGCAGTTTCTAAAAATGTACCGTAATAGTCGGGGTTTTCGGCTAAAAATTCCTGAAGCCCAAGATAACCAACTGCCCCATGTGGGTCCATTACATAGTTATACTTTTCCTTTACTTGTTTTATGGCCTTTCTGGTTTCTTCATCAGAATAACTAAAAGAAGAAAGTTGTTTTGATAGCGGTTCAAATTCATTATTGAACAATTCCAGGATTCTTACAAAATTACTGGGATTTCCAACATCCATCGCGTTAGAGATAGTCTGTACGCTGGGTTTCGGACTATATTCTTGCGATTGCAAATAACGTGTCACTACATTATTTTCGTTATTGGAGGCGATAAAACGGTCTATGGGAAGCCCCATTTTTTTAGCTAACATTCCCGCACAAATATTTCCAAAATTTCCACTGGGAACTGAAAAAACCAGTTTTTCCTGTTTTTCAGTCAATTGTTTATAGGCAAAAAAGTAATAAAACATTTGTGGTAACCAGCGCGCAACATTAATGGAATTAGCTGAAGTTAGTTGGCGTTTTTCACTTATTTCAGCATCAGAAAAAGCTTTTTTAACCATATCCTGGCAATCGTCAAAATTTCCATTTACTTCTAATGCGGTGATATTCTGGCCAAGGGTGGTAAGTTGTTTTTCCTGGATTTCACTCACTTTCCCTTTAGGGTATAGAATTACTACATCTATTCCTTCAACACCTAAAAATCCATTAGCCACCGCGCCCCCGGTATCTCCCGACGTAGCTACTAAAACTGTAATTTTCCCAAGATTTCCTTTCTTTACAAAATGCCCCAGGCAACCCGCCATAAAGCCTGCACCCACATCTTTAAATGCCAGCGTTGGCCCATGAAATAATTCAAGCGTTCCTGTGTTTTCTGAAATTGGAACTACCGGAAATTCAAAGTTTAAAGTTTTCTTTAGAATTTCCTGAAGACCGTTTTTATCAATTTCTTCACCTACAAAAGGTTTTATGGCTTCAAAAGCAATTTCCTCTTTGGATAGTTCTCCTAAATTCTGAAAAAAATCTTTAGATAAATTAGGAATTTTTTCAGGAAAATAGAGTGCTTTTCCCGGTGCAAGTCCTCGAACAACTGCATCTTCAAAGGAAACTTTATGATTTTTATCGTTTAAACTAATGTATTTCATCTGTATAAATTTTATCCCCATTTAAGTTTTGGCAAGAGCTAATTATAATGCTCCTATTAGTGCTAATTTCAGGGTCCAGCATCATACTGGTTTCATTATGATAGTATTTTTATGCCTTCGGGATTAATTTTAGATAAATGCAGATCGAAATCTATATTTTTATCCTGATAAAATTCCTGGAATTCGGCTTTTACTTTTTCGGCTACCGTATCACCTTTGCACATAGCAAAAACTGAAGGTCCCGAACCAGAAATTCCAAAACCAAGGGCTCCATTTGCTGCAGCCAAATTTTTAAGTTCATCGAAATACGGAATTAAAATAGACCGCACCGGTTCTATAATCTCATCTTTTAAACTTCGGCCTAAAAGTTCATAATCCTGGGTATAAAGCGCACTTACAAGTGCTGCTAAATTCCCCCATTGGCTAATTGCTTTTTTTAGTTCTACATTTTGCCTAATTACCGACCTTGAATCACGGGTTTTTAATTCGATTAACGGATGCAATATCAACATTCTTAATTCAGGTAAACCAGGTAAGCTAATTATCTCCAGAGGTTCGTAGCTTTTCACCAGGGTAAAACCGCCCAGGAGTGCCGGGGCTACATTATCGGCGTGAGCATTTCCACTTGCAAGACGTTCCCCTTCCATCGCAAATTTTATTAATTGATTTGCTGAAAAAGGTTCACCCAGCAATTTATTAATTCCGAAAACGGCGCCTGCAGCGCTAGCTGCGCTACTTCCAATTCCACTCCCAGCTTTAATATTTTTCTTTATTTCAATATCAAAACCCTGTTTTTCATTTAATTCGGAAAGCATAGCATTTGCCGCAACCCCGGCCACGTTTTCTTCAACCTCTAAAGGTAAATCCTGGCCGGTGATTTTAGTGATTCTTAGTTTTTGTGCTGAATTTTTCGAAATAATCATCTCGTCACCAACGCCGTCTAAACAACAGCCTAACACGTCAAATCCGCAAGAAAGGTTAGCCACCGTTGCCGGTGCAAATAGTTTTATTTTATCCATAACCTATTTCTTTCCTATTCTTATTACATCGGCAAATATTCCTGAAGCAGTAACCTCGGCTCCTGCACCGGCTCCTTTTACAATTAATGGTTGTTCAGGATAACGCTCTGTGAAGAATAACACGATGTTATCGCTACCGCTCAAATTATAAAATGGATGCTGAGAATCTACCGATTGTAGACCTACCACAGCTTTTCCATCTTCCAGTTGCGCCACGTATTTTAATTGTTCTCCTTTTTCTTCTGCCGATCTATAGATTTCCTGAAATTTTGGTTCATCTTTTTTCAGCAACTCGAAAAAATCTTCATTATTAGTGGTTGCCAAACTTTCTTTAGATAAGAAATCTTCACTTTCAATATCTTCAAGCTCCATTTCGTATCCACTTTCACGGGCAAGGATCAAAATTTTACGTGCAACGTCTACACCACTTAAATCAATTTTAGGATCTGGTTCTGTATAACCTTCTTTCATTGCCATTTCTACAGTTTTATAGAAAGGATCTTCAGCTTTATAGGTATTGAATACAAAGTTTAGACTACCAGAAAGCACGGCCTGGATTTTAGTAACCCTATCTCCCGAAGCAACCAGGTTTTTTAGCGTATCTATAATAGGCAAACCGGCTCCCACGTTGGTTTCGTATAAAAATGAAGCACCATATTCCCGGGCCAGGTTTTGTAATTCCTGATAGTTTTCAAAACTATCTGCACAGGCAATTTTATTACAGGTTACCACCGAAACCGAATTTGCTAAATATTCTTTATACCAGGCTGATATATCGGGACTTGCCGTATTATCTACAAAAATGCTGTTTCGTAAATTAAATTCGTCCACTTTTTTAAAGAATTCAGCCTTATCGGCTTTTTCTCCTTTTTCAAGAGCTTTTTCCCAGTTTTCTAAATCAATCCCATTTTCATCAAAAAGCATTTTTCGGGAATTAGATAAGCCATGAACCCTAACCTTTAATCGAAGTTTTTCCAATAAGAATTTTTCCTGCTTCTTCAATTGGTTTAGTAGTTTACTCCCCACATTTCCAACACCGGTGATAAACAAGTTGAGCTCTTTAGAAGGCACTTCAAAGAATTGTTCGTGTAAGGTATTAAGCGCTTTTTTTACATCTTTTTTAGAAATAACAGCAGAAATATTTCGTTCTGAAGATCCCTGGGCAATTGCCCGAATATTGATATTATTGTTACCCAGGGCACTAAACATTTTCCCGCTTAATCCGTGGTGACTCTTCATTCTATCCCCTACAAGCGCTACAATGGCCACATTCTCTTCAATCTCTACCGGTTTGATTTTTTTATACTGAATTTCAACCTCAAAAGCTTCATCTAAAGCTTCTTTAGCAAGTTCAGCTTCATCATCCTTCACTGCGATACAGATACTATGTTCTGAAGATGCCTGGGTAATTAAAACAACGTTTATATTTTCTTGAAAAAGCACTTCAAAAAATCTTTTGGAAAAGCCCGGAATACCAACCATCCCGCTACCTTCAATATTCAGAAGTTTTATAGAATCAATATGCGTTATCCCGGTAACCCAACGGAAATTCTTCTCTGAAGATTTTGAAATAAGCGTGCCCGTTTCATCGGGTTTAAAAGTATTTTTTATTAAGATATTTATTTGTTTATCCAGTAAGGGTTGAAGCGTTGGCGGATAAAGCACTTTTGCACCAAAATGCGATAATTCCATAGCTTCCTGGTAGGAAATATCCTTTAGCGGATAAGCGTGGGGCACAATTTGCGGATTGGCGGTGTACATCCCATTTACATCGGTATAGATCAGCACTTCTTTTACATCTAAAGCAGCACCGTAAAGGGCCGCCGTAAAATCTGAGCCACCACGGCCAAGCGTACTGGGAACACCTTGTTCGTTCCTGGAAACAAAACCTGGTGCGATATATAAAGAAGCATCTTTTGCTTCAAAATATTTTTCAATATTCGCATTGGTTTGCGCATAATTTACCTGAACTTTTTCATTGGTGTTTTTACAAACAATTAGCTCACGAGAATCTATATATTGAGAGTTTACGCCAAGATTTTTGAAATATTCAGCAATAATTAGAGAAGATAAAACTTCCCCAAAACCAGCAACTACGTGGCGGGTTTTATTAGAAAGTTCGTTGAGTAAATAAACACCTTCATACAAAGTTTCCAGGCGATTAAGTTCGGTTTTTACTTTACTTAAAATACTGCTTTGTGCGTTTACCGGAATTAACTCACGAACTGCTTCAAGATGTCTTTTTTCATTTTTTATAAGAATATCTTTGTAAGCAAGATCTTCACGAGAAGCGAGATCTGCCATTTCCAGCAAATCGTTGGTAACACCGCCAAAAGCGGAAAAAACTACCAGGGTTTTATCTTCTTTTAAATGTTTTTGAACAGTTTTAGCTACGAGTTTTATTCGTTCTGGAGAGGCCAAAGAGGTACCTCCGAATTTTAGGACTTTCATAAGTCAAATTAGTTAAATTAGAATGATTGTGTTTAAAAAAAACAGGCGTGTACGGAAGTGCTATGTAGAATTATACCCCAAAAGGGGTAATACGAATAATCGTCATGCCAGAAATGCCCACGTTAAAAACGCTTCTTGAAGTGCCGAAATTTATGCTTTCTGTTATCTTCATTTTTGACCTTATTCTGGTGATAAAAGTATATATTTTTAAGTGTAATAAAAACAAAAATGACAATTTACCGGCAGAATTATGAATTTCATTTTATTCAATAAAAAAAATACCCGATTAATAATTTAACCGGGTATTTTTTCGTTTTATTTTAATAATTACTTAAAGATCACTTATATAACTTCCGTAGAGATCTTTAAACTGAACACCGGTGGCGAAACGATGCTTGCTTAGTTTCTTGTATTCTACTAATGCCCAAAGCAAAAATTCTTTTAAAAAGTAAGAATCTTTCTCTGAAATTTCCGGTTGATACTTTTTAATCAGTTCATTTAATGGTTCTACAGAATCCAGTTTTTCTTTGTATTCTGCATCAGAAAGATCATCGGGTAACTCAAAACCGCTTTGTTCAAAAAACCATTCTACTAAATCGTCGTAAGGCGTGGTTTCATCAGGCTTTTGTAACTTTTCTATCTTAGGAAAATACTGTAGAAATAAAGTTTTTACTGAATCTCCAATTAGCTGAAGGGCAACACTTGCCGCTCCTTCTTCTTCCCCTTCATAAACCAGTTCTACTTTTCCCGTAATGGAAGGAACTACACCCAGAAAGTCTCCAAACCTCAACAAGGTTTTATCGTCTCCAGATTTCAATGAACGTCTTTCTGCTGTACTTAGTAGGTTTTCATAAGCCGTGATACTAAGCCTGGCACTAATTCCGCTTTTTTCATCTATAAATTCACTTTCACGAGCTTCGAAACTAATTTGTTCCAAAAGATCTTTAGCGAGTTCCGGTACATGAACCAATTCGCTTTGTCTTTTATCCAGTTTTGCTTCCTGTGCGGTAATTGTTTTAGCAATCTTAATACTATCTGGATAATGCGTTAATATTTGGGAGCCAATTCTATCTTTTAAAGGAGTTACAATACTACCACGGTTGGTATAATCTTCAGGGTTAGCGGTAAATACAAACTGAAGGTCTAGCGGTAATCTTAATTTAAAGCCGCGAATTTGAATATCGCCTTCCTGAAGAATGTTAAACAAAGCTACCTGGATTCGCGCCTGCAAATCGGGTAACTCGTTGATTACAAAAATACTACGATTGGCCCGCGGAATCATTCCGAAGTGGATTACACGATCATCGGCATAGCTTAATTTTAAATTTGCAGCTTTAATTGGGTCTACATCCCCAATAAGATCGGCCACGGTTACATCTGGTGTAGCGAGTTTTTCAAAAAATCGTTCCTCTCTATGTACCCAGCTAATTGGAGTTTCATCTCCTTTTTCTTTTACTAATTCTGTAGCATAACGGGAAATTGGATTTAGGGGATCGTCGTTAATTTCTGAACCCTGAATCACCGGCATGTATTCATCCAGTAAATTCACCATTAAACGTGCGAGACGGGTTTTTGCCTGGCCTCTTAACCCAAGTAGGTTAATATTATGCCGGGACAAAATTGCGCGTTCCATTTCAGGAATTACACTATCCTCATAACCGTGAATTCCGGGGAAAGTAGGTTCGTTCTTCTTTATTTTTTCAATTAAATTTGCCCTGAGTTCTTCTTTAATTCCGCGACTTTTATATCCAGATTTTTTAAGTTCTCCCAGTGTATTTATATTTTCTATTTTCATATTTGTTATTTTATTTCTGATCTAAAATTCGGAATGATTTTTCTAACTATATACGTCAAGCTAAACTTGTTTCAGCTTCTATTACATTATGATTTCTAACATCTTAGATCCCGAAACAAGTTCAGGAAGACGGTAAAATAATTTTACTAATTCCCCCTTATTCTCTTTTTCCTATTGGTTTCATAATCTTCAAAAATCATTTCACCAAGGCCTTTTAAGCCGGTGTAAAAAGCTTTCCCCTGGTTGGCATAGGTAAACTCCCTTACAAACTGCATTAAATAAGGATCTTGCGCGATCATAAATGTAGTAATAGGAATATGTAGTTTTCTTGCCTGGCGAGCCATTGTATAACATTTGCCTAAAATATAAGGATCAAGACCCATACTGTTTTTATAATAAGAGCCGTCGCGTTCTCGCAGGCAACTCGGCTTTCCATCGGTTATCATAAAGATTTGACGGTTTGTGCTCCTTTTTCTTCTAAGAATATCCATAGCCAGTTTTAAACCCGCCACGGTATTGGTATGGTATGGTCCTACTTTAAGATAAGGAAGATCGGCTATAGAAACCGGCCAGGCATCATCTCCAAAAACAATAATATCCAAACTGTCTTTGGGATATCTGGTAGTAATCAATTCGGCCAAAGCCATCGCTACTTTTTTCGCCGGAGTAATACGATCTTCGCCATATAAAATCATACTATGACTAAGATCTATCATAAGCACAGTACTCATTCTGGATTTGTAATGGGTTTCCTCCACCACCAAATCCTCTTCAGTCATATTAAAATTCCCGATACCGTGATTAATTTGGGCATTTCTTAAACTTTCGGTTACCGAAATCTTATCAGGCGAATCTCCAAATTGAAAATTCCTGAAATCACCCGTATGTTCGTCTCCCCTACCTACGTGATTGGTTCTATGACTTCCCGACGCACTTTTCTTCAGTTTTCCGAAGATCTGGTCTAAAGCCTGTTTTCTAATAGCTCGTTCGGTTTTGGCTGTAATCGCCATACCACCACCCTCGTCTTCCGTTTCCTCTTTTATGTAACCTTTCTTTTTAAGGTCTTCTACAAAATCATCCAGGGTGTAATCTTCCGTGGTTAATTTGTATTCGTCGTCTAACTGTTTCAGCCAATCCAGGGCTTCATCTAAATCTCCTGAAGTATGAGTAATTAATTCTTTAAAAACTTCAAAAAGCCTGTCAAACGGTGACTTTTCAGGCTCCTCAAACTTATTAAAAACAAATCCGCTTCCCTGTCTATAATCTTTCTTCTTCATATTCTAAAATTACGGTATTTTATATAGAATTGGAAAATCTTTAGCTGCAACAGGAATTAAACTTATGTTAATCTAAAAATTACTTATATTATGTTTAGAAGGCTAATATTGTTATTCTTTTCTTAAAAACTTCAGTGTTTACGATGTAGTTAAGAGATTTGAATATAATTAAAACCACAATAAGAGATTAATGAAAAATTTGCTTTTACTCAGTTTTTGTTTTGTTCTTAGCTATACTAGTTTTTCCCAGGGTTCCCCCTATAAAACCGATGCCTGGACAGATGGTGCCTATATTGCCGGTACCGTTGGATTAAATGTATTAGGTTTCACTTTTATCCAAAATAAAGATGCACTTACTGAAGCTGAAGTTGCAGATTTAAATAAAAATGATATTTGGGGAATAGATCGTTGGGCAGCAGGAAATTATTCTGAAGAAGCTGATGCTTTAAGCTATATACCCTTTTATGCAGCCCTGGCCGCTCCGCTTGCTTTACTGCCCGGTGAAGCAGAACGAAATAATTTTGGACAAATAAGTGTTTTATTTGTAGAAACCATGGCTACTACGGGCGTCTTTTATACTATGACTGCCGGTTTAATAGATAAAAGCCGACCTCTTGTTTATAATGAAAATCTTCCGTTGGACGAACGTGCCGAGGGTGGTGCACAACGCTCGTTTATTGCAGGGCACACTGCAGTTGCTGCTGCCGGCAGCTTTTTTGCCGCCAAAATTTTTAATGATTTTCATCCTGATTCTAAGGCCGTTCCTTTTGTTTGGGGTGGAGCCACAGGAGTTTCGGTTTTAATGGGATATTTAAGAACAAAAGCCGGGAAACATTTTCTTACAGATAATATTGCAGGTGCCGTAGTAGGTGCCGTTAGCGGAATATTAATTCCTGAATTGCATAAAAAAGGCAAAGAAAATATTGATCTTTATCCTACCGCTAATTTTAATATTAACGGCACGGGAATCAACACTAAAGGCCTTGCGCTTTCTTATAAGTTCTAAGTAAGACTATTGTTTAATTTTCGAGGCAAGCCTCGAAGCATTTAAAACTCGGTTATCGAGCAAACTCTATGGAGGTTTCAGAAATTATAATGCTTATATTGTGCGGAATATTTCTAATTCCAAGTCTGGCGTCTGCCACACGATTTGACCAATGGTGGATTCGTGCTTTCGATTTTCCTCGTATTCAAATTTCAATTCTAATTAGCACGGTTATAATTATCTCTATTATGGTTTTTGATTTTTCTGAAACTATTCATTTTATAGCTATTGCTTTAATTATTCTAAGTCTTATTTATCAACTTCATAAGATTTTTCCATACACCTGGTTCGCAAAAAAAGAAGTAATGAAATTTGAGGACGGCGACCCCAGCGATAATATTTCTATTCTGGTAAGTAATGTACTCACTCCCAATACCCAGTATCACAAACTTCTTGAAATTGTACACCGGCGGCAACCCGATATTCTTCTTACGCTGGAATCTGATAAAAAGTGGGAAGAAGCACTTAAAGATATAGAAGAAGAGTATAAATACACCGTAAAAGTGCCTATGGATAATCTCTACGGAATGCATCTATATTCTAAACTAAAATTAGAAGAAACCGAAGTTAGATATTTAGTAAAAGATGATATTCCCTCTATACACGGCTTTGTACGTTTAGACGATAATACTAAAGTTAGAATTCACTGTATGCACCCAAGACCTCCAAGCCCTTCTGAAGCTGATACTTCTACCAACCGCGATGCCGAATTATTGATGTTGGGAAGGGATGTTAGAGAACAGGATGATAGCGTTTTGGTTTTTGGAGATTTAAATGATGTTGCCTGGTCTCGCACCACAAGATTATTTCAACAAATGAGCGGGTTATTAGACCCCAGGATAGGGAGAGGCTTTTTTAATACTTTTCACGCCGGTTATCGCTTTTTTAGATGGCCGTTAGATCACGTTTTTCATAGCAACGATTTTACTTTAATAGAAATTGCGCGAGAAAAACCTATGGGATCAGATCACTTTCCTATGTATATTAATTTAAATTTTGAACGTCCAGCCGAAGAAGAACAGGAAAAACCTGAACCTGATGAAGAGGAAAAAGAATGGGCACAGGAGAAAATTGATGATGCAGAACCCAGGGAAAACGGTGTTTAAGCGGTTTCGAAAAAATGACTTATTTCTGAGATTTCTTTGATTTTCTCACAATCTGCAGCAGAGATTGGTTTTTCTATAAAAGAACGTACTGTGCTATAATTATTAGCTTTTTCTTTGTCTTTTGCATCTATAGAAGAAGTTACCATAATAACGTGATATCTGGATTTTTGCGGATGAGCTTCTAAACGCTTTAAAAAATCCCAACCATTCATATTAGGCATATTAATGTCTAAAAGAATAAGAAAATCCTTTTGCCTGGTGTGATTTTGATCTTCTATAATATAATTTAAAGCATCTGCCGCCTGACTAAAGCTTATAGGGTTTTGGGCGATCTCGTGGTTGCTTATCATCTTCTTCTGAATAAATACCACAATTTGATCGTCATCTACGATAAGTACTTCAAGCATTATAAGAAATTTAGGGCTAGAGCTTAGAATTCTTCTTCAGTTTTAATGGTGATCTTTCTAATCACTTTATCAAGCTCTTCAGACGAATTTAAGATATTATCTATAATTTCCTCAATATTATCAAGATTATTTCTCTGATTTTTCAGTAATTCTATTAACCCCATAATTCTGGCTAATGGCGCCCGCACTACGTGAGATTGTGTCCATGCTATTTCTCGAAGCCTTTCGTTACTGCGCTCTATAGCATTAATGTATTTTCTTCTTTCGGTAATATCTTGCATAGAACCAATTATACGCGAGGGTTTACCGGTAGCATCGGTAATTACATAGCTACGATCAAGAATGTATTTGTATTCTCCGTTTGCACATTTAAAACGGTATTCTATGCCAAGAATCTTTTGCCCGCGCTCGTATATTCCTTTAGCAGCTTCAATAACGCGTGGTTTATCTTCAGGGTGAATTCTATCCTGCCACCATTCTTTTGAGGTTTCTAATTCTTCCTGGGAGTAACCAAAAATATCGTATATGGCATTGCTATACTGAAATTCATTTTTTTCAACATCAAAATCGGTAATAAGGTCACTGGTGGCTTTAGCAACGATATCGTACCGCTCCAGGCTTTCCCTTAATTGCTGTTCCTGTACTTTAGCTTTAGTAATATCCCTGGAGTTTGCAATTAATCCTTTTACAGCAGGATCATCTCTTAAATCACTAATTATGGTTTCAAACCAACGCCACTCCCCCTTCCCATCTTTATATCTATAGGAAGGTAACTGATAGGATTTTCTGCTGCCTAAATACTGGATTTTGCCTTCAATTTTATCACGGTCTTCCCTATGTATAAAGTCAAATACATTTCTACCTTCAATTTTTTCGGGATCTACTCCTAAAATATTCTTTACGCTGGGGCTTACATAAGCATAATGAAAATTTTGATCTATAATACTTATAAGATCGCTACCATCCTGAACCAGGGCTTTAAAACGCTCCTGGCTGTGCCTTAATTTTTCTTCGGCTTTTAACTTTTCAGTGATATTATGCGCCTGAGTAACCCTGGCTTCGCGCCCACCAAATAGAATAGGATTGCTCTGCACATCTATATAAAGCAGGTTTCTACTTTTTGTATAATGCTTGACTTTTAAAGTAAAAAAATCGTGAAAATTTTCTTCTACAGTTTCTTCAATTCTCGCTTCATCATCGGCCCATAAATCCCTTACAGACATCTGCATAAATTCTTCGCGGGTATATTCGTATAAATTTATAGCAGCCTGGTTTACACTTAAAAACTCCAGAGTATTCCTATCTAAAACCCACATTGGCAGCGGACTTGAATCGAAGAGAGTTCGGTATTTTTCTTCAGATTCATAGAGTTGGTGCTGTACTTTCCTCCGTTCCATGCTGTAATGGATACTTTTAGATAAAATGGAGGCATTTATTTCGTCTTTCAGCAAATAGTCTGAAACTCCCCAGGAAAGTGTTTTTACGCCATAATCTTTATTGGTATAACCGGTAAGTACAACTACGGGCGTTCCGTTAGAAAATGCAAGAATATCTTTTACAAGTAATTCAGTATTATTAATATCTGGAAGCGATAAATCGAGTAAAACAGTATCAAAATCTGAAGTTTTCTGAAGAATCGTTTTAGCAATTTTAAAGTTCTCGGCACGCTGTATTTCCAGGGCATGGTGTTCTTCAGACAGGTAATCTTCAATAAGCATAAAATCACCTGGGTTATCTTCAATAACCAAGATTTTTAATTCCCCGGAATTTTTCGTCATTTAAAATAATTTTAAACCTCAGTAATTTAATAGCTAACTTCTGAAAAATTTTTCAGCTTATAAATTGAAAAGACAAGGTAACCCGGACTAAACAATAGGAATTTAAATTACATGGATTAGTAAATATACTAAAATTGTTTTGGGATTGTAAAATAAAAACTACTACCCTTACCATACGCTGATTCTACCCAAATTTCACCTCCAAAGTGGTCTACAATTTTCTTACAAATTGCTAATCCTATTCCAGTGCCTTCATATTCATCACGATGATGTAAACGCTGAAAAATCACAAATATCTTTTCTTTAAATGCTTCCTCAATTCCTATACCATTATCGCTTATTTTAAATCCCCAGTAAACATCTTTTTCTTCAGCTGAAATTTCTATAACTGGCCGCCGATCTTTAGAATGATATTTTAAGGCATTTCCTATTAAATTAGAAAATAACTGTTTTAAAGGAAGTTCTTCAACTTTTAAATCTGGTAGTTCTCCTAATTTAATTTCTGCATTTTGCGCTTCAATACATCTTTTTTGAAGCAATAAAACTTCAGAAACCAAATTTTTAGTATTTACTTCAACAACTTGATACTCTCCTCTCCCAACCCTTGAATATTCAAGTAGATCTAATATTATTTGTCGCATTCTGGTAGCACCATCGTGCGCAAAATGAATATATTGCTGGGCCTTCTCATCCAGTTGATCGCTGTACTTTTTCTTAAGTTGTGTAAGAAAACTGGTTACCATTCTAAGCGGCTCCTGAAGATCGTGTGATGCGATATAAGCAAACTGCTCGAGTTCTTTATTAGAGAGTGCAAGCTCTTCCGTATGTTTTTTTAACTCACGGTTTAATAATTCTAAGGCTTCTTCTTTTTGTTTTATTTCAGTAATATTCCTGGAAATTCCCACCAATCCTTTTTTATTATCTCCAAACTTAAAGGGCACTTTAGTTAAAAGCGTATAATCAATTTTATCATTAAAATCTCTAATAATATCTTCACGATTTATAATAGGGACGCCCGAATTCATCACCCACGTATTATCATCTATTATTTCTAAAACTTCTTTTTCTGGAAAAAAATCTTTGGGAGTTAGCCCTAAACTGTTTTCCTCAGTTTCAGCACCTAAATAATTATTGTAAAAAGCATAGTTGGTTAAAATTATTTCGTGATTTTGATTCACCACAAATATATGGTCTGGAATATAATCTATAATTGCCCGGAACATATTACGCTCTTCCCTTAATTTCTGTTCAATTTCAACCTGCCGGGTAATATCTTTGGCAATACCATATACACCAGTGATTTTTCGGTTAACATATATGGGAAAATTCGTGACATCCAGAACTCTTCTAGTCCCTTTAAGACCAATAAAATTAGTGTGATAACGCTGAATCTCTCCTGAAGCGGCTTTAAGAGAAATATTCAACACGCGCTCTTTATCTTCCGGAGCTATTAAAGGCAAAAAATTCGCCGCTTTCGCATTTTCTTTTGTTCCTTCAATAAATTCTAATGCAGTTTCATTAAAATCGATAAAATTCCCCATAAGATCAAAGGAATATACTGCATCGGGATTATAATCGAATAAAGATTGAAAGGCCTGCATACTGTTTTCTGCAATTATTTCCTGATTTTTCCTGTCTGAAATATCTATAATTGCAGTACTGGTTCTCTGTTCTCCATTATGATTTGTATAGATAACCGAGTGTACTTCGCACGGAAAATTCTCTCCATTTTTCTTTTTTCCTGTTAATTCATGTCTTAATTCCCCCACCAAATTTCTTTGGTTAAGCGCATTCTTTAAATTTTCGTTTTTAAGTATAATGTCTTCCCTGCTTAGCCGCTTAAATTCTTCAAAAGTATAACCGAACATCCTACAAGCAGCTTTATTAACCTCTATAACCGGCCCGTTAGGATCTGAAAGGAAAATTGCTAATGAAGAGTTTTCTACTACATTTTTTGCCTGAATTATATTCTCGGGTGAGACAGCATCATTTTTATCGACTAATTTTAAACATATAGAAAAAGCTTCAACATCACCATTTTCGTTTAAACAGGGACTACACAGTATTTTTAAATTCTTTGTTTCTGAAAATGAATATAGCTTATGAAAAATACCATCGCCTGAAGAAAAATCATTTTTAAATTTTTTAGATATTTCTGAAGAAAAAACTTTTGCAATACCAAGTTGAGTTGCTAAGCGTTTATTTAAATTTTCTCTTACAAAAATTTCCGCAGAAGAATTCCAGGTTAAAATCTTATACGCTTCATTTATTTTTAATACAGGCGTGGTGCATTTCTTCATTGGGGGAGCTTAAAGTTACCGGCGCTGTTATAAAAATGATTTGGAAACAGAAATTCCTGCGCCAAAATTAGAACCTTCAATTTCATCAAAATCAGCTCCCAATTGAAGATTTAGATTAACTATATTTTGTAACAAATTTAAGTCAAGATAAGTTGAAACTATATGTTGCCCGTTTGTGTTAGCGCTTCCTTTACCTCCATAATTCTTTCTAAAACTCCCTAGGAATTTGTAAGGAATTTTACTGAAAGCCATTCCGCTTAAACCAATATGGTGAACAAGTACTTTATTATTAGTTATTCTAAACCTATCTGGACCCAGGGTGATAAACGGCAGACCTAAAACTCTATTCTCATAGGTCCATCCAGAGCGATACAGGTTATTATTAAAATAATTATCCTGACCATCTGTTGTTGGGGTGTTCTTACTTTGGTTTTTAGTATAATAAAATTCGTACATCACCGCCTGAATCCAGGAATCTATAGCTGCTGTAGGATCTTCAATAAAAACCCCATAGCGGCCATCTGGTGTATTTCTAAGTAAACTTCCAGAGCCATCTTCAAATAAATGGTTGTAAATAATTTCAACATTATAATTGGCCAAAATAGTTTTAATATTAACCTCGTAGCTTCCCAAATGATTTCCCAGGCCATTAATTTCCTGTTCAGAAATTCCATCGCCGGTATCATCTCCCACTCCTCTACCCGTAACGGCTCTTGTATAAGCCTTAAAATCTGAAGGTAAATCGCCAAATTCGGGATGGGTGCCACCCCACTGAACAAAATGCCTTAACCCGGCTGAAATTTGGAATTGCGGTGAAGATTTATAAACTAAATGAAAGCTTTTATGATGAAGTCTTGTATCTTCAACATAGCGCTCGTCATCCATAAAATATTCTTCCAGGGAAGCTTCAAAACCGAGCCCACGATTGTCTTTAAAAAAGATTGGGCGTTTGGTAAAAAATCTTATTCCGGGTAATGGTCTAGCATTAAAAGACCATAGAATACTTTGATTTGTAGCGCTTAGTCCTCTATACAATTCTGTACGTTGTTTTCTTCCTGCAACAATTTCCAACCAGGAATTGTTAAAGGCAAGGTAAGACTCGTCTAATTGTAATTTATCAGTAAAACCATCTTGATAAAGCATTCCCAAACCTCCTTCTAAACTAGCATTTTCAGAAAATCTATAAATCCCTGAAACATTGGCTAATCCAGAAAAATTAGTAAGTTCATCTATTCTGCCGCGTTGGTTGGTATGTAACCAAAAAGGAGAATTGTCTTCACTAAAAAGTAAGCCGGTAGCATTTACATGGCCCTTAAAATCTATTTGCTGGGCATTAACCGATAAAAATAAGAGCGAAAATAAAAATGTAAGATAAAAGTGTTTCATAAGTAGGTTTTAAGACATTTTAAATATGCTTAATTTGATTTAAAAATATGTAATTTTATGCTTCTAAAACTTAGAAATGCTATCCATTTTTCAGAAAAAAATATTCTTAGCCGATTTAATGGAAGGTTTTACCGATTTCCATAACCATTTGTTACCTGGAATAGACGATGGTGCTAAAGAAGTTGAAGATTCTTTGAGTATGATCCAAAAATTTAACGAATTTGGAATAACCGATTTCGTAGCCAGCCCCCACGTAATGGGAGAGTTCTATCCAAATACACCAGAGATAATACTTCCAGCCCTGGAAAAGATAAAAACTAATTTACCTAAAGGAAACTCAATAAGAGCTGCTGGAGAGTATATGATGGATCAATTTTTAATAGATCAGTTAGAAAAGGAAAACGTATTAAATGTAGTAGATAACTATGTTTTAGTTGAAATGTCTTATTTCCAGGCGCCAATTAATTTAGCTGAAATCCTTTTTAAAATTCAAAATAAAAATCTGAAACCAATTTTAGCGCATCCAGAGCGGTATGCGTTTTACCATGGAAACAGCCTCAATAAATATGAAGATTTAAAAGCAAGAGGCTGTAAGTTTCAACTTAATATGCTTTCTTTAAGCACTCACTACGGGACGGGTATCCACAAAAAAGCATTACAACTACTTGAAAACGGAATGATAGATTTTATTAGTAGCGATGCTCACCGTATGGAACATCTTGAGAAAATAAAAAATATCAAACTGAAGAAAAATCAGGTAAAGTTAATTGAGCCGGTAATTAAAAAATCCAAAGCTTTATTTAATTAAATAAAGCTTTGGATTTTATTTTATTTCCCCACCAAATTTAGTGGTGATTATTTCTTACCGAACATTCTATTTTTTATTCGCTGCCAACGGGATTCTTTATCTACACCATAGCCGTAACCATAGCCATAAGAATAACCGTATTTCGCTCCATAAGAGAATTTAGAATAATCTACATCATTCAGAATTATCGCCGGACTTTTAATTTTTCCCTGTTGCTTGAGTTCTTTCGGAAAATCAAGCATTTTCTTATCAGTTAGATCTGCACGCACCACATAAAGCGTAGTGTCAGCTAATGGACTAATCAATAAGGTATCTGTAACGATCATTGTTGGTGCAGTATCAACCAGAACATAATCATAAAGCTTCGCCGCATAATTTATAAGCTCCTCCATACGGTCGTTCATTAGTAATTCTGCAGGGTTTGGAGGTATCAGTCCTGAAAGCACCATATCCATTTTTATACTGCTATCCTGGTCTTTAGAAATTATTTGATCTTCAGTCACGTCAAAATCATATAAATAATCTGAAAGCCCTTTCTCTCCTACAGTAATATCGGCATAACGATGCAATTTAGGATTTCTAATATCGGCTCCAATTAAAAGAACTTTTTTTCCAGTACTACGTAAAGTTCGGGCCATATTATACGAAACAAATGTTTTTCCTTCTCCTTTAATAGTAGAAGTAACAAAAATCACCTCACCTCGATCTTTATTTTTATTCTGAATTAGATACGCCAGGTTGGTTCTTAAAATTCTAAAGGATTCTGCCAGGGGAGATCTATCATTAAGTTCAATCTGCTCACTTTGATCACTGGCTATTCGAGGTACTTCCCCAATAAATGGCACATGTTTAGTTAGACTTTGCAATTCTCCTTTATGGTGAACTTTAGTATCTAACATATTCTTAAGGAAAATGATAAGAATAGGAATAATTAATCCAATTAGAAATCCACCTACCAAAATCAACCAGGGTTTCGGATCTACCGGTGAGTTATTCGTAAATGCCTCATCAATTACTCTTGCAACAGAAGCGGTAGCTGCAAAGGAGATAGCGGCTTCTTCCCTTCTTTGTAAAAGAAATAAATAGAGCTGTTCTTTAATTTGCTGTTGCCGTTCTATACTTCGCATCCCTTTTTCCAAACCGGGGAAGGTGCTAAACTGGCCCTGGGCGACATTTTCCCGTTGATTAAGTTCCCTCAGCCTGACATTAATCGAACGCCTTGTGCTTGCTATATTCTCATATAGATTTTCTCGTAAACTATCAAGTTGCTCGGTTATAGTTTCTACAATAGGATTTTTTTCAGTTCCGGCTTTTAAATACATATTACGCTCCATCACAAGCGTGTTGTATGAGTTTATTAGTCCAGCAACACCACCTTCACTTATCCCTACTTCCGGTAATAACTCATAATTTCCTTGATTTCGTAAAACCTCTTCTATAGATTCTAGCAGGGATAATTCCGTTTCCAAAGCAAAAATTTCCTGCTCTGCTGCAGAAAATTTTGATTGGAATTCTGAAGCTCCACTAGAGATATCCATCAACCGATTCTCACGCTTAAATTCAGCTATGCCTACTTCTACCGAGTCCAATTCGGTAGTGATCATTTCAAGCCTATCCTGAATAAATTTGGTAGTATTTTCTGCAACCTCTTGTTTATCCTTTACTCCTTCTTCATTAAAACGCTCCATCAATTTATTCAAAAAATCTTCCGATTTCTCTGATGATGCCTGCACCATACCTAAAGCTAAAATATCTTTGGCCTGACCTTTTTGAGCAATTTGAAGTTTGGAAATATAATCTGCAGCTACTGAGCGCAAAGGTTGAATTCTAATATTTACAGAACTCGTTTTTCTAAAAGTACCTTCTTCTTCACCTGATTTGGGAAGAATTGTAAATTCCAGATCATCTAATTTAATAACTTCTCCAATATTGTGATTTTCAGAATATCCAGTGGACTCTTCTTCTAGGGTAAAAGAGGTATCTGAATTGGGTGTCACCACCAGATTTCTGGATGCTGAGTGTACAAGTGTATCTGGTGTAATAAATTCTATAAGAACAGGGCTGGATTTATAAGCTTCTACAGTGATTACATTTCCCTCTATAAAATAGCTGATGTTATGACCTAATTCCTCAACTACGCTTTCTACAAGTTGTTTAGACTTAAGTTTTTCAATATGATTTTGAATTCCGTCATCTTCTAAAGAAAAAATAGCCCCACCACCAGACGGGGTAGCATTCATTGCATTTTTTTCCTGATCGTCTACGATCATCATCGTAGCCTGGGTACTATATTTTGGGATTGTATATCTATTATATAAATAGGCCAATAATCCACCAATCAGAAAACCTAAAAGAATCCATTTCCAATAAGTTAAATACTTATAAATCTCTGCTTTTAGATCAAAACTCGATTCTTCCTTCTCTTCGGTGAAGTCGTTTAGTTCTTCCATTTACAGATTATTGATTAAAAGATAAAGACTAATAATAGTAGTTCCTACTGAAATTATACCCTGGTAGCTGGTAAAAAATCCAGCTGATTTAACAGCTCTATAAGTTGGTTCTACATACACCAGGTCGTTCTGTTTAAGATAAAAGAATGGACTATCAAACAAATCAGATTCCGTCATATCAATATGTCCAACAGTTTTAATACCATTTACTTCGCGAATAATCTTAATATTCTCTCGCCTACCGTTATAGGTAATATCCCCGCTCATGGCAATCAGTTCGGGCATAGTAATACGTCCATCGGTAATTTGGACTCTGCCGGGAGAACCAACTTCTCCTAACACTGTTACACTAAAATTGACGATTCTAACATCTACGACGGGATCCCTTACATATTCTGAAATCTGATCTTCCAATTTCTGCTGAATTGCTGTTCGGGTTAAGCCTTCTACTTCTACGGTTCCGAGGACAGGAAAATTAATAGTTCCTTGCGGGCTAACTAAATAACCCGTTAAAGAGAGATTTTGGCCACCGCCACCACCGCCGCTGCCTTGTCCTTGCTGATTCATACGAAACGGTTCTACTATCTCTTCATTCACAGAAGATGAAGAAACATTGATACGTAAAACATCGTTTGCTTCAATTCGTGGTTCGTAATCCAACAGGTTTTCTTTACCCTCGAGACTTTCTGATCCATGAAAATACACCACGTCATCTTTAGTGGCACAACTTGAAATTATAATACTCGAAATAAGAAACAATCCAAGTTTCCTAATTGATTTAAACATTCAATTATATTTATTTACTTATTACTTCTTCTTTATTATCCAGGCTTTCAAACATAGAATTGTTGCTCTTAAACTCCGGTATAAGAGTTTTTAATTTCTTTACCATTTTATCAGCTTTTAAGGTATTGGCCGATTTAATAATGCTTTCAATTCTTTCACTAATGTGTTCATAATCCCTTACAACTTCCTGCCCTATCATAATCTTTTTATGATGTGTGGGAAGTGTCTTGCATTCATCGTTCAGCAATTCTTCATAAAGTTTCTCCCCCGGCCTTAAACCGGTAATCTTAACTTTAATATTTTTATTAGGATCATAACCCGCAAGTTTAATCATTTTTATGGCTAAATCCATAATTTTTACCGGTTCTCCCATATCAAAAATAAAGATCTCTCCTCCTTTTCCCATAGCACCTGCTTCTAAAACCAATTGACAGGCCTCGGGAATGGTCATAAAATATCTTATAATATCTGGATGGGTTATAGTTACCGGGCCACCTTTTTCAATTTGTTTTTTAAATAATGGAACTACTGAACCATTGGAACCTAAAACATTTCCGAAACGAGTGGTAATAAATTTTGTTGTGCCAGGATTTCCTTTTATTCGGGAGTGATAAAGCGATTGCACGTACATTTCAGCAGCTCTTTTAGATGCTCCCATAACATTACTCGGATTCACGGCTTTATCCGTTGAAACCATTACAAAATGAGAAACCTGATATTTTAAAGAAAGATCGGCAAGATTTTTTGTTCCCTGTATGTTTACAAAAACTGCCTCGTGAGGATTCTCCTCCATCAACGGAACATGCTTATACGCCGCCGCATGATAAACTACATCTATTCCCTGGTTTTGAAACATTAATTCAAGGCGTTTAAAATTGCCTACATCACAAATAATAAATTTGCATTTAAGCTTAGGAAATTTCGCCTGAATTTCGAGACTTAAGGAATGTAAGGGCGTTTCAGCCTGGTCTAGAATTATTAATTTCTTAGGGTTATATTTTGCAACCTGCCTTACAATTTCACTTCCTATAGAACCAGCTCCCCCGGTTACCAAAATTGTTTTACCGGTTAATTGCTCAATTTTATTTTCCGGATTAAGTCTTATGGGTTCCCGCTCTAAAAGATCTTCAATTTGTAAAGATTTCACTTTTTTCGCGATTGGTTGGTTATCTTCCCCCCAGGTAGAAACAATTGGCGCATTAAAGACTTTAATATTGTGCTCTAAACAATCTTCTACAAAATTGAATTTTTCTTCAGCCGTAAAACTATTTTCAGAAAGAATTATAGCATCTGCATTAACCGATTCTACTGCTTTATGAATTTTAGCTGAATAGTTAATTACCGGTTTATCAAGTAGCCTAATGCTTTTATTATGCTTTTCGTTAGTTAAAAAACCAACTATTTTAAATCTTCTCGGAATTTCAATATCCAGGGCTCCGGCAATGGAAATTGCATTTTCATCGGCCCCGAGGATCACGGCATTCAATATATCCTCATCCCGGCTCACCAATTTAAAATATTCATAGATCTGTTTTACCCCCAATCTAAAAAGGAAAAGCAAAGAGAATGAAATACATAAATTAATTAATAAGCCTCCAACTAAAAACACCTTCTGACCGACGATGAAAAAAGTAACGTAATTAATAATCAATAACGTGATAAACGAACTAATTGTGGCTAATAGTAATTTTAGTGCATCTATATTGGAAGAATACCTAATAATTCCCGCATACGTCTTAAATACATAAAAATAGAAAGTATGGACACCAATTACGATAAATGCTTTATCATAAAAACTAAGCATTGTATAGTAATTTGGAGTAAGATCTACTATAATTAAAACAGTAAACAATGTAGAAATAGCAACTAAGGAAAGATCTATTAAATATACTGCCCATCTTGGCAGGTATTTAATATTTCTTAAATCCAGGGCATTATCGGTACCCGATAAAATATTTCTTAGTGCCTTATTAATTTTATTGCCCATAATTCTATTAACTTCTGTTACTAAAACAGGATAAAATTCCAGATTTAATTCGGTTTCGTTCTTCCTCGGTTAAATTGGAACCCGATGGTAAACAGAGTCCGTCTTTAAATAATTGCTCTGCAACCCCTGTTCCATAAAAAGCAGCATCTTCAAATACCGGTTGCATATGCATTGGTTTCCAGAGAGGTCTGCTTTCAATATTTAGTTTTTCGAGGTGTAAACGCAAATCTTCCCTACTTATTCCACCCGACTTATTTTCATCAATAGTGATCACACTTAGCCAATGATTGGCGAAATAATCTTTATTAGGAGCCTCAAAAACCTTAACTCCCTCTATTTCAGAAAACAAATCTACATAAAAATCGTGCATTTGTCTCCGTGCACTTACCCGGCTATCTATAACCTGCATTTGGCCACGACCTATTCCCGCAGAAATATTACTCAACCTATAATTATATCCAATTTCACTATGCTGATAATGTGGTGCAGCATCTCTAGCCTGGGTGGCTAAAAATACCGCTTTCTCCTTAGCAGTTTGAGATTTCGTAATCAGGGCTCCACCACCGGAAGTAGTGATAATTTTATTTCCATTAAATGAAAGAATTGCACATTCTGCAAACGTTCCACATTTCCCACCCTTATAGGTGCTGCCCAAAGCTTCAGCAGCATCTTCTATTACAGTAATATCAAATTCCCGTGCTATTTCATTTATTTTTTCAACTTGATAAGGCATTCCGTATAAATGTACGGCAATTATTGCTTTTGGTTTTTTTCCTTTTGAAATTCTATCCTCAATAGCTATTCTAAGTTGATTTGGACAAAGGTTTAAAGTTTCTTCTTCACTATCAATAAAGATGGGAGTAGCTCCCAAATATGCAATAGGATTAGCGGAAGCAGCAAATGTCATGCTCTGGCAAAGCACTTCGTCTCCGGCTTTGACGCCTATCATAATTAAAGCAAGATGTAATGCCGCTGTTCCAGAACTTAAAGCGGCCACGGCACCTTCTTTCCCAGATTCTTTAAAAAGGTAATTCTTTATATCCTCTTCAAAACCATTTACATTGGGGCCTAAAGGTGCTACCCAATTTTGTTCAAAAGCTTCATTGACGAATTTTTGCTCATTTCCGCCCATGTGTGGAGATGATAACCAAATTTTATCTTTATTCATTTAAGTATTTTATTATTTTTCCAGGATTGCCAACAACCACAGCAAAGTCTGGCACGTCCTCAATGATTACTGCTCCGGCACCAATAGATGCCCATTTTCCTATTCTCACACCCGGAATAATTGAGGCACCAGTTCCTACCTGTGTTCCTTCTCCCACACTAACATTTCCAGTTAATACCGCATTTGGAGCTATATGTACAAAGTTCTCCAGGTGCACGTCGTGTTCAACAACCGCACCAGAGTTGATAATGCAATGTTCGCCAATTTTTGTACCTGCATTAATTATAGCTCCCGGCATGACAACAGTGCCCTTACCCAGCTCGATAATTTTAGAAATTATGGCTGAAGAATGACTTACCGCTTCAGCTATTAAACCTCTATATCTACGGGCAACTTGTTTTCTAATTATATTATTACCAATAGCCAAAACTGAAGAAGTTTTTAGCTGATGTTCACTAGGCTCATGTGTCACTTTAAAACCGAGAAATTCTGTAATTTCTGTATTGTCATCAAAAACTGAATCAACCTGAATATTCCTACTACTTAGGATATCAAAAACAACTTTTCCGTGACCGCTGGCTCCGTAAATATTCATTTTAATTTTTTCCGTTAAAAGCTTCCGTAGTCGCCATATTGGCGGTATTTATTCCTTCAGAAATAATTACTTTCTTAATTGTTTTAAAGATAATGCTAACATCTAAACCAAAAGATAAGTTTTCTACATACCACACATCATATTCAAACTTTTTAGTCCAGCTTATTGCATTTCTACCATTAACCTGGGCCCAACCAGTGATTCCGGGTTTTACCTCGTGACGTTTTCTTTGCCTTTCGGAATATAATGGCAAATACTGAGGCAATAACGGCCGGGGACCAATTAAACTCATATCTCCCTTTAAGACATTAATTAACTGTGGAATTTCATCTATAGATGTTTTTCTTACAAATTTACCTACGCCGGTTAATCTTTTATCATCGGGCAACAGATTTCCATTCCTATCCTTTTCATCTGTCATGGTTTTAAACTTAATAATGCTGAAAATACGTTCATCTTTACCAGGTCTTTTTTGAAAAAAGAAAGGTTTTCCACGATTCGCCAAAGCTAATAAAACTATAATTGGAATTAATAACGGACTAAGCACTAATAATGCCGTAAAAGCAATTAAAAAATCAAGTAAATTTTTAAAAAAGTGCCTATACATAGGTGTATTTAGGAATTTATACTGCAAAAATTGGCCTGGCCAAAATTAAGATTTTATATACTCCCGTTCTAAGCTTTTGTATTCCTTTAACAGTATTTGCCAAAATTCCTCTCGCTCATAATATTTACAAATTTCATCACGGGCATTTGAAGATAATCTTTCGGTATAATTTTTATTTTCTACAAATAACTTCATAGCAGTAATTAAGGCTGATGTATCTTTAACAGCAATAATCACTCCGTTAATTCCTTCAACAATAATTTCGTTACAACCATTAATATTACTAACTATTGCCGGAAGGTTCATAGCTCCAGCCTGCATTACCACATTAGGAAACCCTTCCCGATAACTGGGAAATGTCAATGCGTTTGAGACAGCTAAATAAGGTCGAACATCTTCCTGGTAACCCGTAGTGAATATCTTTTCGTGTTTTTGAATAGTTTTGAAAGTTTCTTCTTTTAAAGGATCCAGTTCTTTTTCAAAAGGCCCCACCAAAAGCAGGGAAATATTCTCATTTTCCCTTTGTAACCTATTAAAAGCCTCCACAAGTTCATTTATACCTTTTTCACTAACCAATCTCCCAATAAAAATAAAGATGAAATCATCTTGAGGGATACCTAAGGATTCTCTTTTATTTTTTTTCTGGGTTGCATCAAATTGAAACGGATCAAAATACCAGGTGTCAATTCCGTTGGAACTTCCTTTTCCCAGCACTTTTAGTTTATTTTCTATAGCAAAACCTTCTTTTAAAATAATATCTTTTAAGCCCCTTGAATTTGGATAAACTTTCGTCGCTAATTTATAGGTGAATTTCTCAACCTGGTCTAATATTTTTCGTTTTGTGCCGGTAGTTTCCATAAGCGGTAGTCCTGCTACCGTGTGTAAGCGCAAAGGAACACCAGCTAATGTAGCGGCCAACATTCCGACAATCCCCGCTTTTGGAGTGTGCGTATGAACAATTTCCGGCTTTTCCTTTTTAAAAAATTTATAAAGCTTCCAAACGGCTCTAAGATCTTGTATTGGGGTAATGGCCCTGGTCATTTCCACCCAGAAAGTATTTACTTTATTTTTTTCTCCATACTTTTCCAGACGTTCTTTTTCAGCTGCAACCGCGGTTACCTCATAATATTGGTTCATATAAGTGAGCTGACCTTCAAGGAGCTTTTCCAGGGAAAGAGGGATTGTGGTTATACGGATGAGTTTTTTGGGCATAAATTTAGTTTTTGGAAATGCAAAAGTAATATTTACTATTTATTAAAACTCTAATAATTAATTGCCTTTTTGAATTCCCTGTATGCTGTTAAAAATTCTTTCTGCATATTTATGCCAGGTAAAATTATTCTCGACTTTTTTTATTAAGTCCTGTTTATTACTTAAACGAATTCTCAAGGCTTTATTACTCATCATCTCCTCCATTTTTGATTTTAGAGAATCTTCTTTAGCCATAGTAATTAATAAATCTTTACCATCTTTAAAGGAATTACGAATAGATGGAATGTTAGGCGCAATTACAGGTAAACCGGCAGAGAGATATTCAAAAATTTTTAAAGGATTCATATAAGGATTTGCATAATGATGAACGGCTACATCAAAACAATTAATATGCTCATTAATATCCTTATGATCCAACCAACCCGACATACTAACTTTATCCTTTAATCCCAACTGATCTATACTTTGCCTTATTTTTTGAAATGCAGGTCCATCCCCAATTATAATTAGGAATATATTTTGATATTTTTTTTGTAAGTCATAGAAAGAATTCATTAGAATTTCCATTTTTTTATGGTAATCCAGAGTACCTATATATCCAAAAATAAAGGCATCTTCAGGATAACCTAATTTTGCACGTAATTCTTGTCTATTAGAAATGGGATAAAATTTTGCAACATTCGTTCCGTTATGGATAACCAAATTTTTATCTCGGCTATGATCTGGTCCCATTATATTTTTTCTTGAATAATCAGAAATAAAAATATTAAGATCACTTTTTTGATAAGCTTTGTGTTGAAGTTGAAGAAAATATCTTTTAAAAGCAATATTTTTATAACTTTCATCAAAAGGGGATCCATTAATCTGAGCACAGATAATAAGATTGGGGAATTTTTTTTTTAAGTAACCTATCTGGAGAAAGTTGGAATCAATTCGTATTAACACCACATCAGGTTTAAAAACTTCAATTTTTTTGGTTAAAGAATTTAAATAAAATCGGTTTCTTCGAAAAAATGACAAAGTTTGAAAAATACCTAAAGATCTTAAACGCTCTCTAAAAGTAATTTTCATATTCCCGTCAACGGCCATTCTCTCATTTTTTTCCGGAAATATCTCAATAGCTTCAACAGCAGTAATCTTCTTTAAATGTTTATGCAATTCTATAGATTGAATGCTACCACCATGTTTTGCAAAATATGATGTTGTATAAAAAAGTATGCGCATAATTATTCTATAAGTTTTTGCAATCGAGAATCCAGAATTATTCTACGATTTTTAGATCTTTGTAACAACATCTTAAAAACTTCAAATTCTTTGTCAGGATGGTGAATCCCTTGTTTTTTAATATGTTCTTCGTTTGCTTTTTTATCTCTAAATTCATCACGATATCCTGGTACATAAGGACTTTTAAAAAAGGTAAAACCAGTTAAATATAATTCTTTAAAGTCTGAATTTAGCACACTATAAATAGCCGAAAATCCCACGGTGGGTTGAAAGCCTACCAAATCTTTTGTTATTTTCTTATATAATACAGGTGGAAATACATATGTTTTCTTAAGCTTCAAATGTCTCTTATAAAAATTAAGATGTGTTCTTAAACCTTTAAAATCTGAATTTGGATGTATTATTTTTTGCACCCCCAAATCTTCAAATTCTCCAAAATTTATTGGGCCTCCTCCGCTATAACTATTTTCATAAAAACTATGATATAAATAGGTGAATTTAGAGCCTAAATAATCTGACTTTTCTTTATCCCAAAGCAGTGCTGCTTTATTTATTCTAATTACAATATCATAGGAATCAATAAAATCGCCATTTTTTTCATCAAAAACTGAATCAGCAGCTCCCACTATGGCAATACGTTTATTCTTAAAATTCTTTTTAATGCTAAAAACCCTTATGGATAATAACATTAAAATAACTGCGTAAAAAGAATTTAGTAGCTTCAAGAAAATGAAATTATATAATTTTTTCCTTTACCTTTTAGAGACCTATTATTATAACCAAAGAAATCAATTTTATTTGCTTCAGCGGCCTCCAAATCATTTTTAGAATCTCCAATTAAGCAAAGCTCTTTTGGAGTATAATTAAATTTTTGAATCAAATTTCCTATCAGTTTAATTTTTGGGGTTGGAGATCCCTCTATGGTTTTAAAATACTGAGAGATATTTAATTGATCACATAAATACCTTAACTCGTTTCCATCTGACCCAGAAACAATATGCATGGTAAAACTATACTGGTTTTTCTTAATGTAATTTACAGTTTCTGAAATCAAATTTTCGCTTTCACATAGTTTCTCCCTCATTATTTCAGAATAACTATTTGCAAGTCTACTCAATTCTTCTTCGCTTAATGATTCATCTCTAACTTCTTCAAAGAAATATCGAAATTTCACATAACGTGATAATCCGCCATTTTCTTTATGAAAAATCAAAAGTTTCTCAACCTCATTATCTGGATAATCCTCGAGAACTTTCTTAAAACCGTATCCCCTTGTGGGCATCGAGTCTAAAATCACCCCGTCGAAGTCCCATAATATTACCGATTTATCTATAAAATCTATCATATATTGCTTCTGCTATCATAAAATCTTCTTCATAATCTATATCCAGGGAAACCATTTTATTTTGGGTGTATAAAATTGGTTTTGATCCAGTTCTATTTCCGTTTTTATAATTTTCCCGGGTGGTTAAGAATATGGCATTGTTTATTTCAAACAAGTCAGACAAATCTTGAGTTCTTGGCCAGGTCAATTTCGTATTATTATTTATAATTTTACCCGTTGCTTTCTCCAACAGAAACTCTTTGTAATCCCTTCCAGATATTAGCGAATCATAGTTTGTTTTCCGGCCTTGTTCATATAATTTAATCGCTTCTTGATACTCATTTTCACCACAGAATGGTGAAGTTACATGGGTCCATAAAATTGACTCTCCAGCGCATACCCCTCCCGCGTAACTAATGAGTTCCTTTAATGGAGTATTAGACCGTGCCAATGCATTAGGTCTATCGATTATTTTCAAGTTTTGGATTTTTTCTTTATAACTATTACTAACTTTATAACACTCCTCATCATTGGTGGAAACCACTACTTCGAAATCCTGCGATAAATTTAGCATTTGATTTAATTTAAAATTCAACAATCCACCTCTATCTCCTGCAAAATCGCGAGTATTTTTATTAATAATTCTCTCGCTCCCACTTCTTACTGGTATAAAAATTGAATACTTCATTGAAAAAAGGAATAGATAGAAGATTTCTTAACATCATAATCAGAAGGGGTTATCGCAGTAATCTGAAAATTTTCTTTCTGATAATGATTAAAGACTGTCTTATTTTCTTCGAATAATTCTTGTTGAGCCTTATTAAAGAAATTACCATAACCATCATAACCAATTAGGTAAATTCTCTCAGCTTTGAAAGCTTTTGCTACTTTCAAGCAATACTCGGTTACTGAGCCAGGAAAACGATATTTTCCTTCTGAAGATAAATTAAAAATTTTCAGGTTTTCTGTATCTTCTAAAGACTCCAAAGATGGTGGCCCTATCAGAATACGATTTTTTATTTCTTTTAGTGATAAATAATCTTTGAGCCGTTGTAGTTCTTTTCCAGGAATTAAATGAATCTGTGGATTTTTAAAGTCCCTGAATATTCTGGTATTTTTTGAACTGGCGAAAATTATAGGAATTTCTGATTTGTTTTTAAGAAAATTATGAATAGCGGTCTTATGAACTTCTGCCGACTTCCCCCCTCCAATTATTAAAACCTGAGAACAAGAGGTGTCTGGATTAAAAACCTCCATCGAAGACTTTCTACTTAATTGACCAGCATCTTCTATCACTTCCCGCACGATATCATTTAATGAAAAATATCTTTTATTAACCTGTTCTATTACCTTATTCTGAGGAAGCGAGAAACTGCCGGAAACCATATATGCCAGGTTGGTGCCCCAATTGTACTTTGATTTTATTCTAAGAAAGGCATCTACTGTTTTATTTAAAATATCAAAATCTATTTCCATTATACCTCGTTGGTACAAAACAGTTAGGAGCAATTCTGTCTTCAAATTACCGGCTCCCCTACCCATTCCATCTATAGTAGTATCAATTATATTCACCCCACAATTAATAGCTTCTAATGTGTTAGCAAGTGCCATTTCAAGATTATTATGACTATGAAAACCAAGAGGAATAGTGAGTTCTGATTTTAGATACTTAAAAATATTTTTTATATCCTGGGGGAACAGTGCTCCATAGGAATCAACAACATAAAAATAATTACAGTTTCTATTCAGTAATTCAAGTTGCTGTTGGTCTGGAAAGTTAGCATCCCATTTACTGGCATACATTAAATTAAAGGCGACCCGAAAACCAAGTTTTTTCACCTCTTCTGCCAATTCTATGCCGCGTAGAAAGTTCTGGGGAGCCACGGCTAGCCGAATTAGTTTAATTTTATCTATGCAGGGTGTTAAAAGAACTTCAGCTTCATGTGCCAGAACATCCTTTTCATTTAAAATTATTGCAAGATCTTTTTTAGTCTGATTTTTTATTCTTTCAATTACAAAATTTGGCAGGTAAAAATGCCCACCTGCATAGTTGTCTTTTGCTGGTGATTTATACCCTATTTCAATAATATCTATTGGCAATTCGTTCATCGCAGAAAGATAATTATCTACAAGATTTTCATCAAAATCCCAATTAGTATAATAGCCTCCATCCCGCAGGGTACAATCCAGAATTGCTAGCTTATTAGTTGATTGTTTTGTCATTTTATAATTCCTGTAATTCAACCATTTTCCTAAATGACTTTGAAGATTTTAATAACTCATCGTAGCTTCCTGTAGCTTGAATTTCACCATCTTCTAACAAAATGATCATATCGGCTTTTTTTACGGTAGTTAAGCGATGCGCTATTGTAATAAATGTATAGTTTCCTTTTAAATCCTCAATATTCTTTTGAATTTCAAATTCTGTTTGTGTATCAAGAGAAGAGGTGGCTTCATCCATTAATAAGATTTCAGCGTTTTTATAAAGTTCCCGGGCAATAGATATTCTTTGCTTTTGCCCCCCACTAATGTTTACCCCATTCACTCCCAATAGCGTTTCTTCTTTTTTAGGTAAACTGGAAATAAAATCATATATATTAGCCTGTTTCACTGCTTTATAAAACCTAATAAGATTCGATTCATTTTTCTCTTCCCAAAAACTTACATTATTAAATAGAGTATCATTAAAAATTGTAGCATCTTGAACTATATACCCTAATAAGTTTCTATAAGATCTATGATCAATTTCTTTAAAATTAATATCATCCACATAGAAATCACCTTTAAGAGGAATCAATAATCCGGTCAAAATATTCATTAATGTGGTTTTGCCAGAACCACTGGATCCTACTATAGCAACACTACTATTCTTTTCTATATTAATGGAAATATTCTTTAAAGTTTGGTCCTGGTTAATTTTATAACTAAAACTAACATTTTTTAAGGTTAAACCATGCTTCAATTTTTTAATTATTTTATCGCCCCCATAATTTTCCTGATCTTTTTGCAATATTTTATCAAAGCTTTGTAAGTTCTCAAGACTACCTGAATTTCCTAAAAATAAATTCCACTGTTGCTGGGAAGCCATAAAAAAAGAAAAAGCTCTGTAAATCAAAATTAAGTTTAGTAATACACTTGTAATTTCCTGATTAAAGAATTGAATGTATAAGAGAATGGCACCAAAAATCACGAGTATTATCAAAGGTTCTTTTATTCCCATAAGAACTGCATCTACCGCCCCTAATCGTTTTTGAACCTTTTCCATTTTTACAATACTCAACTTTAATTTATCCACATATGAGTTAATTAATCCAGTGGCTTTTAAATATTTAAACAGATTTATATTTTCTATTAATAACTTATGGTAGTAACTAGTTTCCAAAACAAGTTTTTTAGAAAAATATTTGGTGCGCCTATATAGAAATTTGGAAAAAAGACTTATAAACAGACCTCCTAACACAACCAATAGGGTAAATTTCCAATCAACACCCATCGATAAAAAGAAATAGGCCAGGACTAAAACAAAGAAATTGATGGTTTTAAAATAAAATTTATAAGCCACGCTTATCCTGGCAACATCGCTTCCAAGGGTATTTTGCACCCTCCCTGTATCAAGACTTACAAAAGACGGATATCTATAATTACTAAAAAGAGAGATGCTATTAAACCTTATTTTTCGCATCATCTTTTGCTGCCATAGTACTCCGAGGTATGCATCCAAAAACTTTACCATTCCTTTTAAACTGAATAATAAAAAAATAATTATAAATACAATTAAGAGTTTTGGCTCTAAACCTAACCAATCAAAAAATAATTTATCTAAGAAATGGCTTCCAGGTATTTCAGTTTCTTCCTTTTCACTAAATACTATTTGCAACAGAGGAATAAAAAGGGCAAGCCCTAATCCATCTAAGACACCAGTCAAAAAACTTAAAAAAAAACTTAAAAATACTCTCCATTTAAGATAAGAATAAAAAAATAGTAGGTAGCTAAATTGTTTTCTGAAAAATTGCTTAAACAGCATACTAATGTGAAATTGTTCAAACAAAGGTATAATTTTATACTATCTTTACTTGCTGATAAATTTAGTTTATTACGAATAAATAGTTTAATGAACTTTTCTCAATTTAAGAATCTCTTTGAAAAAAAAGAAGTTTCTGAATATCCCAATAAAATCCAGCAATCTCCATTAGTGAGTATCTGCATCCAAACTTATAACCAGGCCTCTTTCATAGAAAAAAGCCTAGATGCTATTCTTTGCCAGAAAACTCATTTTAAATATGAGCTGCTACTTGGTGATGATGATTCATCAGATGGGACAAGGGAAATATGCATTGCCTATGCTGAAAAATATCCTGAAAAAATTAGATTATTTTTACACCACAGAGAGAATAATATTAATATTGCTTCTAAGCCCACAGGAATTTTTAATTCATTATATAACCTTTTTTCCAGTAGAGGGAAATTCATAGCTTATTGTGATGGGGATGATGTTTGGACCGATGAATATAAACTTCAAAAGCAGGTTAATTATTTACTTGCTAATTCTAAAACCAGTTTTACTTACCATGAAGTGAAATTAATAGATGAAAATGGCCAATATATTCCCAAGAAAAAAGATATAGAAATAAGTGAAAGGGATTTTACATCTGCTGAATTAGAACGCGCACTTATTCAGCCTCCTATATCTACGTGGTGTTTTAGAAACTTAATAAAAAACATACCTCTGGAGTTTACTAAAACCTTTAATGGAGATAATTTTTGGGTAAGTTTATTAGGAAATTATGGCGACGGAAAATATCTTTCAGATATAAAGCCCAGTCTCTACAGAATACACTCGCGAGCAATGTGGAGCACGATAGAAAAACCATTTCAACTGAAATCCAAATTTAACACCTATAGCTACTTATCAAAATATTATAAGCGTAAAAAGAATAAAGAACTAACTGCATATTTTAATTCCCGGGCCAATAATTATGCAAAAATGGTGCTTAATTACTATATTGAACGAAGAAGAATTACTGAGCTTTTGAAATTTTTAAGCTTTTACCTAAAAACCCTTTGGCTTTAATTCGTTCATATTTAAAGATTGCATATTATATTTATCTTTTAGTTTCTTATAAAAACCAAGTATACCCTCCAGTTCTCTTATATTCTTAGCAGGACTATCCCCAAAATTATGAGGGTGCCACCACAAGTGATAATGTTCTTCATGTTGAGCAGCATATTCCATTTCCCTATAAATTCTTTGTAATTTTAAGCTGTCAAGAAACTTTTTACCAGAATATGGCCTCAACAATCTACTTGCTTTTTGCCCAGTAATCTGGGAAGAAAACCTGTGAATTTCGGAAGACTTATAAGTTTTATCCTGAAGACCAAAATAAGCATCTCCAGTTCTGAAAATTTTTTGAATTAGACTGTCCTTCTGAGTATTCTGCCAGTACCAATTGTCAGGATTCGTTCTAACAACATTTAGTCCTGATTTTTCGCAAATTTCGAGATACGCTGAATTATACTGGTTTCTAGGAAATACCAACGATTTTAATTCAATTTCCAGATTAGAAGCCAATTTGGTAGCTTTCTCTAAATCTGCTTTGAAAGCCAAAGAATCCTGCCCAAGCTCAAGGCAGTAATAATGTGAGTAAGTATGGGTGCCAATTTCCTGGCCTTTGGTGTTTTTGATACTCTTGATTAAATCGGGTGCAAAACAAAGCTTTTCTGTCTTCTTTGATTGAATTGATTTTCCAAATCTATATGCAGATAGGTTTTCATTATTATAGTTAGGTAGGTACTCTGGGATATTTGCATTCCATTCGTCCCAATTATTATTAAAAAGCATTCCTACCGTAGCCCAGGTAGAGTGAACATCATACTTATCAAAAAGCTGAAGCAGGGAAGGAATTAGTTGCCGGGTATTTTCAAAATAATCTATTTTTTCATTGTAATCCACCTTATCAAAAACTCCCCACAACAATTCAAAATCTAAAGAAATCACTAAAGATCCATTTTCCATAACTTCTTAATATTTAAAAATCCAAATCACAAATTAATAATTTTACAACCACAGAAGACGATCATATCCTCGATATTAGTATGGTTCATTAAGTATTTACAACAGCGTCAAACTCCAATTTTCTTCTTAACATAGCTTTTCTTCTTTTTTTCAACTTAATAAGTCTATCATATTTTTTTTGTGCTAAATAATAATAAATTACAAAAAATAGGAAATACATAACCATGGACTTCTGTCTCATTATAATCCCGAGGTTTGACATCACAAAAGTTAAGGCAAAAGAAGAAAGAAAGAATACAACTAAACTCATCTTTACCGACATAGGTGAGTTCTTTAAAAAGGAAATAAAATCTTTTTTAAGAATTTTGATAAAAAGCAATAAATAAAGGAGATTCTCAACCGAGACAATTAAGCCTAAAACTCCCGGTGCATCAAAAAATAAGGGTCTAAACCAAAATGTAAAAAGCTTTAGGGGTAACGGATAATCTGATATGGCTACTCCAGAACCCGATTCACTAAGACCCTGCGAACGATCTTCAGAAAAATCTTCAAAGTCTGACACAAGATTTTCCGATTCTTCCAGGCCCGCCATTCCTAGAATTTGGTCCTGAACCAGAATTAATCCACCAATCATTCCTACATAAATAAGTAGTTTCTTCCCGAAGGAAATTTTCTCTTTTCCCGTCATATATCCTAAAACTGTTCCGGCTGCTACAAACAGGAATACGTGAGGCCTAATAAAATAGATTATTACTGATCCTAATATGAGGGTTACAAGCCTGGACTTTGGATTCTTTAGAGCATACGCAAACATCATCAAGCCTAAAAATATTGGAGCACCCTTACCTAACGACGCCGTCCAAAAGTGCATATTAGGCAAAAAAAGTGTTAGTACTAGAAGATCAAAATTTTTAAAAACCTTAATCTTAATTGGTATATTTTCCCTAAAGAACATATAGGCGTAAACAAATCCCAAATATCCCAGCCAGGCAAAAAGTACCATCATCATCTCATAAGAAAAACCAAGAAAATTGATAAATGGCCAGGAAATGAAATCAATAAAGGTAGTACTCGTACCAAAATAAAAGAACCAGTCATCATTCATTTGAGGTCTCCCATAGTAGGCTTTGGAATCAGAAGGATTAAAAGCAGCATAGGTATAGTAAACTCCAAAGAAAAATAAATGATATAGAAAAAGTGAATTCATCAATTTCTTTGAAAACCATTTATGTTTCTTTGAAAAAGAGTTAAATAATCCCTGATTTATAGCAAATAAAAATAATATTAAAACTAATGCTCCTATCATCTAAAACAATTCAAGATCTCCTAAACTGTAACCCCAATTCTCTATTCTATAAACCTTAGGGTCAATGCTAGAACTCTCTAAATTTTTAAAAGTTAAAACCGGTCCAAATTTACCGGAAACTTTTAATTTAAAAATGCTTGGGCCCAGCGGATAATTTAAACTAATAAAATGCACTCCATATTCTTTAGCCCACTTTTTAATTAAGGATTTACAGGTTTTTTTATATTGGGGATCAACAAGTATTAATTCTGAAATACGCAATTCTTTAATTTTTTTATGCTGTTTTACATAAGCAGCTATAAAATAATTTTCAGTCGTTTCTATTCTATACTCTTGTAATGGATTATTTATATAACGCCATTCAAGATAATCATTTGTTTTTGGAGTATATAAATTTGAAGAATCTTCTAACTTACTATTCCACACGCTTAACAATTTCAAACTAAGATCTGTAGTTTGTTTAGGATAATGCTGAACACAAATTGAATTCCAAAAAAAAGGGATTATAGGAATAATTTGCGTATTTAATTTATCAATTTCTTTCCATCCCATCTTAAGATAACCAGGCTTACTTTGCTGATTAGGTGTGTTAAACACAAAATGATCCCCTCTTTCTTTTCCCAGTTCTAAAGCTTTTAAGGTAAGCTTTTTGAAAATTCCCTTCCCCTGGTGTGCAGGGTGAGTAGCGGTATCTACCGCTCTAAATGCTGAAAAAATATTCTCCCCCTGTTGCCACCGCCATCGCATAAAGGCACGGACTCCAATTATATTATCCTTTTCTTCAGCTAACAAAACCAGTGATTCTCCAAATGGGTTTTCAACATGCTTAAATCTCCAAATATCCTGGTTTTTTTTTGAAGAAGTTTCTCCCAAACTGGCTTTTAAAACTTCTAAAATCTCCGGTATATCTGAGTGATTAGCTTCCCTTATTTTCATATTCACCAAATTCTTAATTTTCTTTATTTTCTTCTTCTCACTTCTAAGGTAATCTCACGCAGTTCAATATCCAGAGTTGCAAAAGAACTGGCAAAGTTAAGCCATTCTATGCTGTTAGCAAGAATTTTAAAATATATTAAGATTATTTGTAGATAACGGAAATTAAAAATCAAGATTATTTAACAGTTGGTCCCGGTTCTATTGTTTTTCCAAGTTTTTTAAAAACTCCATGAAAAGTTCCCAGCATAAAAAGCTTTGTTTTTTCTAATTTATTATCCTCTTGGAGAAGAATCCCACCTAAAAGTAAAAGCCAAAATTTAAAAGCTTTATATACTCTTTGAACTAAATTCAAATAAGTTCTTCTTACATATAATCTGATATAAATATTATTTCGGGATTCATAATAATATCGCCATGGAGCCCGGGAATTTTTTCCTCTAGAAGCAAAATGCACTCCTTTGGCTGCTGCAATCCAGCTAGATTGAAATTTATGAACTTCATTAATGCGATGTTTTAAATACTCGGTATCCTCACCCCAAAAAAATAACTCTTTTTTTGGAAGCCCCACTTGATTTACTATGTTAATTGGAATTAACAAGCCAGACCAGGCCGGATCCAATCTTGTTTTAAAGTCCTTATCCCTAACGTAAGGGTAAACCACGGTCTGTTTTGAACCTTTCGCTAATAAGGTCTCTAGACAAGTGTATGCAGGAAAGAAATCATCATCCATTAACCATAAATAATCAATATTTTTCTTCGTTGCAAAATATTTAATCCCATAATAGAAGCCCCCGGCAGGTCCTGAATTCTCTTCTAATCGTAAATTTGTAATGTTTTTATTACTGCTCAAAAAATCTGAAGTTCCGTCATTGGATGCATTATCTACTACCAATATTTCATCTGCTAAAACAGATTGATTTAAAATTTTGCAAATTGCAATTTTTAAAAGTGTAATTCGGTTAAAGGTTAGGATCACCACTCCTACTCTCTTTCTTTGATTTATTAAGTCTTGCATTTGAACAAAAATCTTTCTTACCTGTTAGCAAGTAAAATACCCCGGGTCAAGCCCCGAGAAGCATTATTGGAAAATATATCTTGATTTCGAGCAAGCCCAAGATCATTTAAATCTCAATCATCAAATATAAAGTTAGTTTTCAGGGTAGATTACTCTACTAAATCAAACCACTTAAACATCTACTGTTTCAGAATAATAAGCTTCCAATTCATCAACCATTCTTTTTAAGCTAAAGGCTTCAACCACTCTTTTTCTGGCCGCAAGTTTATATTTAGTCAGCTCTTTTGGTTGGTCTATGAGACGCTGACTTAAATAAGAAAGCTCCTCCCATTTATCTACCGGACAAATCAATCCATCTTCAATATCTCTAATAACTTCTTTAATTCCCCCGGCATCGGTAGAAACCACCGCACATTCCATACTCATTGCTTCTAACAGGGCTATAGGTAAACCCTCAAAGGAAGAAGACATCATAAAAATATCGAAGGCTTCAAAGTAAGGCTTTACATTTGTTTGTAAACCCGGGAAGAATACCACTCCTTCCAATCCTAAACTTTTCCACTCTTTTTTTATTTCTTCTTCTAATGGGCCCGCTCCAACGATAATTCCATAGATATTTTCATTTTTCTGTCTCAATTCATAAATTACCCTTAACCACTCTACAAGACGTTTTTGAAAACGAAATACCGCTACATTTCCTATTACCACAGCATCTTCCGGAATACCAAAATCTTTCCTTACCGAAGATTCCTGTCCTGGTTTAAATGAATCTGTATTTACGCCGTTTAATAGCGTTTGGACAGGAATAGTAGGATTAATATTTTTCTGGATAGAAGCAGTCACATCATTAGAGACGCCGAATGCCATACTCTGAGAATTAAAACTGAATTTATTGATAATTTTTGTAGCTATATGATATCTTTCCTGCATATTATGTTCAGTATATAATACAGGGATACCTGTTTTTTTATAAACCAATCTTCCTACAAAACCAGCCCAGGGAAGATGGCAATGGATAAGCTTAATATCATGTTTTTTACAATATGAAATAATTTTTTTATACTGAAGCATTAAACGGATGTTATCTTTTGCTTCTAAACAAGTGACCTTACCTCCGGCAAATTGTAAAGTCTCTACCATTTGATCCTTCCAGGGTAGAAAATAAATATAATGGAATTCAAACTTTTCTTTATCATGAAGCTTAAGGGTTTCTGGTAAAAGCATTTCGGCACCGCCCCTACCCAGAGATTTTATAATATGAAGAATTTTAGTTTTTTTCATTTTCAATTATTACTTTTTTGGGGTTGGGAATTTTGAAATAAATAATGCCATTTGGTTTCCTTAAAATATCTTTTTAATTCTTCATAATACTCTATCAAATCTTCCAGAGATTCTTTGTTCTGCTTCTCCATATCAGACGAGACATTATGAGCATCTAAATGCATAGCATTAAAAACTTCATTAATCGTTCCCTGTTTATCTTTAACCAAATCTTCATAAAAAATTTCAATATATGGATGCTCCTCGTAACTTTCGGAAACCTCTTTCCAGTAATCAGTAACTAAGGAAAAATATGATTCACAATCTTCTGGATCTATATTAATCACTTTAGTATGCTTTTTCTCTTCCAAAGTTTTCGTGCCCTCATTCTCTTTCCAAATCCCAGTTTTATAACCTATTTGTAAGGAGACGTATGATGCCAGCAAATTATTTCGTTTTAAATGAATAATAAAGATATCCTGATCATTTTTTATAATCTCCCAAATACTTTTATCCTGATGGTCCGGGGGTTGATTATATAATAATTTGAAACCAACATATTTATTTCTTTTACTTCTTCGGGAGAAGATTTTGTTCCAAATCTTCAAGGTACTCTGGCCTTTTATATTTTTATACTTCTCCCCTTCGCAGGTAATCTCTGGATGAGAATTTAAAAGGCTAACTAACCAGTTAGACCCTGTTCTGGGTGCGGCAATAATTACAAATTTTTTATAATTACGGCTTCCAAAAGAATATTCATAAAATTTATATATTCCCATATAAAATTTTTAATTTTAGAAATTTCATATTCAAATGAACCTAAAAGAAGAGCGCTAAAACCTAATAGACTATATTATCTCTCTATAACTTTTTAAAAATAGCTCCTTAATATCAGTATTTTTATAATTTTCACTCACTTTTTTTAAGGCATTCTTCACCATCAAATTTGTGAGATATGGGTTATTCTTAATCTCTCTAACAGCATTAGAAAAACTATCCTCATCACCAAAGCTAACGAGCTTGCCCGTAATATTATTTTCAATTATTTCAGAGACCCCACCTACATTATAGGCGATCACAGGAGTTTGGTTATACATGGCTTCTAAAATAACCCCGGGTAACCCCTCAATCTTACTCGGTAATAGTAAAGCATCTGCATGACTCAGATAAATTTGAGGATCTTCAATATCTCCCCAAAAATCTATATTGTTTTTAATCCCCATTCTATCAACCGTATTTTTAATATTAGGCAGCATTGGGCCACCACCGACTAAATTTAAGTGAACATTCCTGTCTTGACATAAAATTTTTTTAAATATTCTTAATAAGCCAATATGATTTTTCTCTTTAGTAAATGAACCAATATGAATTAGGTTAAATATTTCTTTATTTTTGAAAGGGGAATTAGAAATCGTTCGATCTATTTTAGGTTTTTCTTCTATTCCTACTGGTATTACTATACTTTTATTTTTAGTGAAAGAAAATAGGGAATTAAGATCTGTTAAGGAAGCTTTTGATACAGATATCACTAAATCAACATTTTTTAATAAAAATGCGTTTATATTCCTGGTCAATACAGTTTTCATATAAAAACTAGGGGTACTGGCATTTCTGTAAATTAAAGGAACTTTCCACCTGAATATATGTTTAGACATTACCGCATACTTTAGAGTATCGGAAGCATTTGCCTGGACTATGTCCGGTTGGAAAGATTGGATGATAGCTGAAAGTTTTCTCCATCCGTAAAGATCAAAAGTCCTTCTAAGTTTAGTCCGTTTAAGCGATTCAATTTCTCCTGAAAAGGGAAGCCTGGCTTCTCCTTCATAAATACTCACTACCTTTACTACATGTCCCGAATTTTGTAGGTGAGTACTTAACTGTGAGGCAAAAACCTCTGCGCCCCGGAATTGCTTTTTCTGAATAATTTGAAGTATCCTTAGCTTTTTATTCTTCCTACCGCTTTTACCGGATAAATGAGAATAAAGATTTTCAAATCTCCTCGCATTTTTTACAGGATTAAATTCCTGTAATACAAGCCGATAAGCATTTTCTCCCATTTCTTGATTTAACAGAGGATTATTAACCAATCGTGTTAGTTTTTCCGAATAGTCCTTTTTATCAAAGTTGTCAATTATAAAACCGGTTTTACCATTAATTAAAACCTCCTGGACACCTCCAACATTTGTTGCCACACTAGGAACTTTTTGGCTTGCTGCTTCGAGAATTACGCCGGGAACACCTTCAATTTTGCTAACTAAAGCAAAACAATTTGCTTGAAATAACAATTCTGGAATATCTTTACGAAAACCAAGAGGAAAAACGGTATTCATCAAGTCCATTTCCTGGATTTTACATATTACTTTTTTATATGTAATTCCGGTGCCCACTAATATAAGTTTAATATTAGGATGAGATGTCTTGAGTACCCCAAAAATATCTAATAAAAATTCATGATTCTTTTCAGGACTAAAATTCCCTACGTGCATGACAATTTTATCATTATCCTTTAAATTAAATTTTTTTCTAAGGGTATCATCCGGGTTCAGTGGGGATACAGTTTTAATAGGAATTCCGCGTCTAATTACCGAAGTTTGTATTCTAGGATAATTAAAAGTTTTTATTAGGTCTTCAATAGATTCAGAGCCCACAGAGGTTACATGGGCTACTCTTTTAAATAAGAATTTATAAATAGAAAGCTTAAAAGGACTATCGATCCATTCGCTGATTGTGCTGATATTTCTATAGGTAATAGGAATATTTTTAGTGAAAAATGAAGCTGCTATTATATATTTTAAAGTATCTGAACCATTACATTGTACTACATCTGGATTTTCGCTTTTAATCAATTGAACGATAGAATATATTAGATTTACAGAAAGTACCCCTGATTTATTATTAACCAAATCTATATTCTTTGCTCCCTCTACACTCAAAATATCAGTATCATTCTTATAAAGCCCAGCAAAAATAATTTCATGTCCAAATCCTATCAATTCGGAACTGAGATTAGCAGCGAATACTTCTGCGCCTCTATATTGCCTTCTAGTAACTAATTGGAGGATTTTCATTTTTCAATCTAAAAGTAAATCGTAATGATTTTCATAAATTTCAGCAATTTCCTGAATTCTAAAATTTTTCATGGCGTATTCATAACCTTTTTCTATCATTGAGTTCATTTGGTGAGGATTATTGCGAGCGTATATTAACTTGTCAGTAAGATCTTTAATTTTTCCGCTTTTATATATTAGAGCGGTACTCTTATTAACACATTCTAAGTTTTCAGGAATATCAGATGTTATTATTGGAGTTTTCGAAAATATTGCTTCGATTAAAGATCCTGGCAAACCTTCATAATAAGAAGGAAACACAAAAAAATCTGAAATAGCCAGTAATTCTGGTATATCATTCCTTCTTCCTAAAAATATTACTCTATCCTGAAGTCCAAGGCTGGATGCAAGTACTGTTAGAGATGCTAAATTAGGCCCAGCGCCAGCTATAGCTAATACATCCCGTGTTTTCACTCTATTTAAATACTCAGCAAAAGCTAATAAAGCATCCTTTTGACCTTTTTGTGGAATTAATCGTCCAACATTCAGAAACACTTTATCCGCATCTTTAAAAATATCTCTTCTCAAGACCTGGTTTCCGATAATATTAAACTTTTCAGCATCCCGTCCTCTATATATAACTTTGATCTTTTTCTTATTGATACCCACAGCTTTGGAGGTAGTATTTTTGATAGTTTGTGAATTCGAGAAAAAACAATCAACTTTAAAAGCACTAATAGCATCTCGTAATTGAGTCTTAAAGAGTTTCAGAGCTCTCACAGGATTAAGTGTTTTATATCTTTGTAAACTATATGTATTATTTACTAAACTATTAATTAGTATAATGGATTTAATTTTTAGATCGAGTTTTCTGGAAATTAAACAAGATTTCAGTAGAGTAGCATGAATAATTGAGGGATCTATAATTTTAATTTTCTCTTCTATAAGATTAATTAAAATCCTGTCATTAATACTTTTTTCTTGATTAAGGGAATGTACTTTAATATCTTTTTGTGAAAATGCGGGTTTTAAATAATTCCCTTTATAAAGTGTTAAAAATACAGGAGTATATCTTCTAAATCTATGGGTAATATCGAGTAAACTCTTTTCGGCACCACCGACTTCCAAAGAGTCAATTATAAATAAAACTACGGGTTTAGAATTCAAATTTTCAAGTTTTAGTTAGATAATTTTTTATGCAATTTGATTGCTGTTTTTTTTGGAAAAATCTTAAAAATGGCCCATAAAAAGCTTGGTTTTAAACCGATATACTTGATTTTTAAATATGCCTTCTTTCCAAGATGGAAATCTCCATCATATAAGGACAACCAAAATAATTTATAGTACCACTTAAATCTGAGGTATTTATCCGCTTCTATAAGCTTTTTATGTTTATCAATAATAATAGCATAAGATTTTTTCTTTTCTGAAAAGTCTGATCTAACACTTCCAGGTTGAGTATGTATGTAAAGTAATATCTCTTCTAATATAGTATATTGAAATTTCATCCGGAGCCTGATTAAAAAATCTGTATCTACTGCCGTTCTCAATCGCTCATCAAAATTTAAATCGGAAAAACATTTCCTATTAATTAGGAAACCCCTCCCAATTCCCACATGTAATTCATAAAGGAATTGATCTGGCTGACGTTTAGACTTAGGTATCCATATAGATTCCGAATAGCTTCTATCTATAGCCACGGTTCTTGTACCAGACCAGAGAAAATCAGCCTCATCATTACTACTTAGTTTACTCAAAGCTTTTTCTAAATAAACCGGTAAATATTCATCATCACTATCTAAGAACGCAATATATTTACCCTTAGCTGCATTCACGCCAACATTTCTCGCTACCGCATTCCCTCCATTTTCTTTGCATGCAATATATTTTATTCTATTATCCTTAAATGATTCTACGACTTCTTTAGTATTATCACTGGAAGCATCATCAACTATTATATATTCCCAGTTTTCATAAGTTTGGCTAAGTACACTTTCTATAGCTCTGGAAATAATATGTGCACGGTTGTAAGTTGGAGTTATAATGGTAATTAAATCTTGAGTTTGTAAAATCATAAAAATTTAAAAAATTAAATAACCGATAAGAAATTTAAAAAATCTCAAATAAGCTTTCACATTAAAAGGTTTTACTTTAATTGCAACAAATTGCCACTTTAAGGCATGATTTTTACTTCCAATTCTATATGCATTAGAGGCTGCAATTTGTGCGCAGAAAAATCGAAGCATAGGTTCCTTCTCATACTTCTTAGTAAGATAAGAATATGAGTTATATGCATTAATATTTCTCTTCAAATTTTTTTCCGTACTGTGGTCACTGTTATATCTAAAGGTTAAAAATTTTTTTGATTCAATTTTTAAATCCCTCTTTTCACATTCCCTTATCACCCTAATGAAAAGCTCCCAATTTTCAGATTGTGATAGGTTAATATCATACCCACCAACCGATTCAAAAACTTCCTTTTTAAGAATATAGGCTCCAGAGAGATTATTGATTAAATGATTATTAAAAAAATATCCTTTATCTCTCGGATAATTAGTTCTTTCAAAAATATCAATATAGGCACCGGATAAAATACCAATATTTTTGCTTTGGAGTTCTTTTGTAAAACTATCAATTGCTGAGTCTATCAATTCATCATCTGCATCTAAAAAAAGAATATACTCCCCAAAAGTTTTATTAACTCCAAAATTACGAGCAGAACTTACTCCATTGTTGGCTTGATAATAATATTTTATTCTAGCATCTTTAATCTCTCTTATGATTTTCTCAGTATTATCGATACTTCCATCATCAATTATAACTAATTCCCAACATTCATTCGTTTGTTTTAGTACAGATTCTATTGTCCTTAAAATAGTTTTCCCGGAATTATATGTTGCTATTACTATCGAAATCATAAAATAGTTACCTTAAATTGTTGTTTTCTTTAAATGATAGATTTAATTTATAAATACATTGTATACTGGTGGTAAGAAGCCAAAATTTTTCATAATTATTGGTCAGTTTATCCTACAAACTATTATTTCTATTTCTATAAATAATATATACTCTTTTTAATTCTTTTTGGTTGATTAAAAAGGTTAAACCGGCAATTAAAGAAATCAAGAAGAAAACCTTCACAAAGGACTCGTATAGAAAGTTCATTTTAATGAATGAAAAAATCAAATAACAAATAAGGATCGAAAGGAAGGAAGGGAGAAAGCCTTTAAAAAATTCTTTCAATACAATAACTGAAGATAATTTTAACCATTTTTCCATTACTATTAAATTAATAATTGCTCCTAGAATTCTAGAAATTAAAACTCCAATCGCCGCACCAATTATACCATAATATATAACACCGATCAAAATTAATGGTAAATAAAAGATCATAATTTTAATCACCTCTATTTTAAATTCCAATCTCGGTAAATTATTAGCTCTCAATAAACTGGGGAATGACGTGGTGATGATCTCAATCACCGAAGAAACAGCAATTATTTTTATAATAATTAAACTACCTTCCCATTTATCTCCGAAGAATACCAATAAGAAATTAGGATCAAAAAACAGGACACTCATTAGAGGAACTATTATAAGGGAATTAAAAAATATGCTTTTTGTGTATAATTTAAATTGTTTAGTTTTTTCATCCTGATATTTGGAATAGATCGGATATAAAACAGAATTGATAACAGTTTTAATTTGGGATCTTATCGCGTCTGTTATAATAAACGCGAAAGAATAAAGTCCTAATTCAAATTTTCCAATAAACTTACCTATCAATAGATAATCTCCTTGGTTTGCGAATCTGGCCACTAGTGCTGAAAAAGATGTAAAAGCACCAAATCCCAACAAATCCTTAAAATGTTCTTTTTTCCATATAAATTTAGGTTTCCAGCCTGTGGCAAAAAAATATTGTGGGACTGCAATTATAAATTGTGCTATAGAATTAAAAACTAATGCCCACACTCCAAACCCTCCATATGCTAGCATTAATGCCAAAATCCCAGAACCAATACTACTTGTGTTATTAATAACTGCCAGCTTTTTAAAGTCCATTTCTTTGGTTAGCTGAGCACGATGAACTAAAATTAGAGGATTAATCAACACACTTATTCCCAATACTGGTATAATTTTTATTAAAATTTCTTCTCCATAAAACCAACTAGAAAATGGAGCAATTACGAATGCGATGATTAAATATATTAATATAGACCAACCTACATTGGTCCAAAAAGCAGTATTAAAATAACTATCAGTTAACTTTTCTGTTTTCCTTTGAATGAGGGCTTGTCCAAAGCCTAAATCGCTAAAAACCTGTATAAAACTAGTAAATACTACTGCCATACCAACGACTCCAAAATCTTCAGGGAAAAGTAATCTGGCGAGAAATAATTTTATTATAAAACGAAAGGATCTTTGAACAATAGCCTGAAGAGAAGTCCAAAAAATACCAGAAAAAATTGTTTTACTTGTACTCATTAAATGCTTGAACTTTCATGATAATTGTCTTCTTCTAATTCTTTAAAAATTTTCACCCATTCATTAGTTATTTTGCTTATATCAAAATTTCGGGCAACGATATCCCTGTTTTTTATCCGCGAATCCTGCGAATCTTCAAGTTGAGCTTTTAAATTTGATAATATATCCTTTAATTCTCCAAAATCCTGGAAAGTGGAATAATAAATCCCAAAATTTTTAAAGGTTTTATAGGGAAGCCATTCCCCAACAATAGCCAGATTACCAGTATATAAAAATTCGGTTAGAAAGGCACTTAATCCATCAGTCGTAGGACAATGAACATACACATCTGATACAATTTTAAGCTTTGCAAGGTCTTTCCAGTCTAAAAAATTTTGTACAAATTGAAAAGAACATGGCATATCTTTTAATAAGTCGTGTAATTTTTCTAAATAACCCTCCTTATTATTTCCATAGGAAAAAGGGAAGATCAAATGAAAATCATTTAAAACATTATTTGGAAGAGACTTAATTGTTTTTATAAATTTATAATGATTATTTTCAAAATGCCCATTATGTCCCATCATAATAATAATTTTATTATCAGGAATTGAGAATGAATTTTTAAATTCCATTTCCCAACTTCGATCAGCTATCAGCGTGTTTGCAATATCATAAAAAGCGCGATCATGTATAAAACGAGCTCTTTTTATCTTATAACTGTGCTGAAAACCGAAGCGCGTAAGTATAGCAAATTCCATTTCAGGAGTTGCCGCAGTAACTACATTCACATTGTGTAATCCTGAATTTTGAATTTCATGGTCTCTCCAAGAATTAATTCTAAAGATATCAGACCCCCAATAAGTCCATATCATCTCATAATCCTTCTTTAAATACTTTGTGAAAAGCGCGAAAATATGTTTTGGAAAATGTAAATGTATAACATGAGTATTTGTTTTGTCTTCTATAAATTTAGCATAGTAATAGGCATTAACATGTCTTAAAAACAATCTTAACCCTCCATTGGAAATTAGGTTTCCTTTATCAACTATATAAACTCCAAGATCTTTCCAGAAATAACGATTAAAAACTACAGGTAAAAAAGCTTGAAGTATAGTTTGAAACCTTTTTAAATTAGGTTTTGATTCATATGTATTACTAAAAACAGAAGCAGCTTTATCTACTATTTCATCATCTCCAAAATGCTTAATATTTAATATATTGAAAGAAAATTTCTCTAACTTCGGTGAAATTTCGCCATATAATTGTAAAATATAATTAGCCTGACCAATACCAGTTACAAGTACATTTTTTTTATTCAAAATATCTACAGATTAATTCCTTCAAAACCTAACTGCTTAGAGGTTTTGTTATATTCATCCCATTGACCTATATCCATCCAGGATCCCTCACTTACCGGAAATACACCAACTTTACCATTTCTGTTCAAGATTTTTTCCATAAGCGTGGTGATGTGAAAGAATTCGTTTTCCGGAATTTCCTCTAATAAATGCGGTTCAAGAATATACATCCCGGCATTGATGAACATATTAAAATTTGGTTTTTCTTTTAATTGGGTTAAAACACCATTTTCTTTAAACTCCATAGTTCCATATGGCACTTCAAAATGTTTAACCGCACAAATAGCTGTAAGTTCATTTCCATTTTCTCTATGATACTTCAGCATGGCAGAATAATCATCTTTTATTAAAATGTCGCAATTAGTAACAAAGAAAGTCGAGTCAATTTCTTTTTTTAGTAAATGAAGACTTCCTGCAGTGCCTAGAGGTTTATCTTCTTCAAAATAATTTAAATTATATGCTTTTTCCGGTAAATTATCAAAATAACTACGAATCATTTCCTGCTTATAATTAACTGTTAGATAGAAATCCTCAACTCCTATTTTATTAAATGAATTAATAATCCATTCCACGATTGGCTTTTCTCCCAAAGGTATTAATGGTTTTGGAATAATATTAGTTATAGGTTTAAGTCGTGTTCCTTTCCCCCCCGCCATGATAATTACCGGTACATCGATAATACTATTGGAAAAAGTTTCGCTTTCCTGAAAAATCTGATTCCAGAAAATAACATCTACAATGTTTTTCTCATCATCGATTATCGGCATAGCTTCAATACGATGTTGCAACATAAGATTTCTTATTTCTTCATCACTATCCTTTTTTGAGGCTATAATAATATTATCCCTTAAAATTGAACTGATTTCCTCATTTAAGTTATGATTAGCAAGTATTGCTCTTTGAATATCACCAATACTCAAGACTGATATGAATTTATCGTTCTTGCAAACAAAAAGTAGTTTTGATCTAACTTCATCCATGAGCTGCATAGCAGATCTTATATCCTTCTTAGGTGCTATTATTAACTTTTTCCAATTCTCCATATAATATTACTTTGCGGGTATTCCCTTAACTATTTTCATGTTCATAACATCTTTAGTAACTACCGCACCTGCACCTACTGTTACATCATCTCCTATTTTCACATTTGGTAATATGGTACTATTGGCACCTATATAACAATTCGATCCGATTTCAACATTACCCAAAATAACAGCATTAGGAGCAATTGTAGAGAAATCCCCAATTCTACAATCATGCATAATATTCGCCCCTACATTTAGTTTGCAGAATCTTCCAATTTTCACACCGGAAGATACGTGGACATTTTGACTAATGATACAACCATCTTCAATTTCAGAAAACTTGGAAATAATCGAATACTTTGAAATCAACGTAAAGAAATTATTGTTAAAACAGGAATATTTTTCAAAAAGTATTTTTCTGATACTTCCTGAGTCAGGAGTGATTATCAACTTACTTTCAGGAAAACGTTCAAGGATAGCTTCAGCTTCCCTATCGCCACCATAAACCGGGATGCCATAATATTCCCCCTTTTTATTATTATCAATTATACCCGTCAATTCAAGACCTATAGATTGGACCTGCTCAATAATCTCGTGAAAACCACCAATCAAAATAACTGCTTTAGACTGCATATTCTTTCAGTTTCTTACAAATATACTCCACCTGTTCTTCTGACAAATTACCATACATTGGTAAGGTAATTAACCTGTTATAAACAGATTCAGTTTTGCTTAATCCCTCGTCTTTTTCATCATAATAAATATCGAATAAATGAACAGGAGGATAATGAATACTAGTCTGTATTCCTGATTTATGAAGCAAGTTCCTGATTTCGTCTCTATTTTTTTCAACCTCTTTAGTAAGAATAACCGGAAATATATAGTTTGAACTAAAATAGGGATGATTTTTAAAAGGTACAGTAATATTTTTCACAGACTTCAATTCGCGTTCGTAAGCAAATCTTACTTTTTTTCTTTTTTCCAGATCTGCCCTAAGTTTCTTTAACTGAACTATTCCAAGACTCGCTCTTATATCATCCATTCTGTAATTATAACCTAAAGCCACTACATCGTAGGAAGTAGAATGCCCTTTTGCCCGATTATAAGACATGGTAGTCATCCCGTGTGAACGCAATAATTTAGCTTTCTCTGCTAAATCCGGATTATTTGTTAGAAGCATTCCTCCTTCTCCCGTACTTAAATTTTTGTTGCTAAAAAAACTGAAACAACCTACGTCCCCAATAGTTCCAAGTTTTTTACCTTTATATTCCGAAAGTGGACCATGACATGCATCTTCTATAACCTTAAGATTATGTTCCTCGGCAATAGCTAAGATTTCATCCATCTCACAAGAAAATCCGGCATAATGCATTACAATTATTGCCTTAGTATTTTCGGTAATAAGTTTTCTTATTTGTTCCGGGTCTATTGTTAAATCATCCTCACCTTTCACATCAGCAAAGACTGGTATAGCTCCAACATATTTAATTGCATTTGCAGTTGCCACAAAAGTTAATGAGGGACAAATTACCTCATTTCCTTTCTGGATATTTAAAACTTCCATGGCAAGATGTAAAGCAACAGTGCAATTAGTCAAACTTACCGCGTGTCCCACATTGAAGTAATCACAAAACATATCCTCCAGCTCGCTGGACCTAGGTCCCGTGGAAATCCATTTTGACTGAAGAACATCAACTACAGCTTTTTCTTCCTGTTCGTCGTAATTTAGATCGAATAATGGTATGTTATAATCCATTTAAAATTGTTTTATTTATAAAAAGTACCAGCTCCTATAATAGAATCTCTTACTATATTTTTTCCATTTGATATCGTAGAATTGCTACCTAAAAAACATCCTTTCTCAATAATACAGTTTCCATTCACAATAGCTCCGGTAGATATGTGACAAAAATCACCTATTACGGCATCATGTTCAATCCCTGCATGAGTATTAATTATACAATGATCTCCAATTTCAACATTTGCATTAACAAATGCATTATGCATTACCACGGTCCCCCTCCCTATTCGAGCATGCGATGAAACATAGGCTCTCGGAGAAATTACAGAAGCTAACTTATATTTATGTTTCTCCAATAGCTTTGCAAGTTTTAATCTTATTGAATATGATTTTATATGTCCTACAGTAATTAAAAAATAAACCGATTCTCCATTGAATTTAGGAATATCAGCATCAGCACCAATTACACTATAACCTAGAATCTTATGGTCCAAAGGGAGGTTATCATCAATAATTCCTAAAATATGGAATCGATTCTCCTGCTCAATTACATCCAGAACGGAATGGCAATGGCCACCCCCTCCAATTAACACTATAGAAGGTCTATCACTCAAATATTTTATATTACATTTTTGAATCTAAATATTTACCTTTCTCCTGATGACCAAAACCTGGGATCATTTCAAAGAATAAATCAACTACCTCTTTTTTATTCCAGTCTAAGGAAGTTCTTTTTTCTTTAATCGATTTTTCGAAATATTCAATTTTGTCAATTTCGTTCTCCAATTCATTCTTAATAATTCCTAGATTTCGGAATCTATTCAGATCCAAAATTTCATTATCCGTAAAAAATTCTTCAAAATCCTTTTCTCCGGTGGTATCACTTTTAGTAAACAAACATGGCCACTTATTTTCTAAAGACAGGGTATCTATCAATGATCTGGCCTCTTCTTCTGAGCTACATATATAGGGTTCATAGCCAATTTGTTTTAAATATTTCACCGCAATATCTGCAAAAGAAATCAGATCCAGTTTCTCACTTAATTTTGGAAAAAAAATATCTCTGTTTTCTCCAAAAATACAGGACATAAGACAAAGCTCCCCGGATTCCTGAGGGGTGACAAAATACCTTTTTACATCATTTGGTGCTACAATAGGCTGCTTTTTCTGTATACGCTGGTTAAAACCGTGAAGTAATGATCCATCAGAAAAAGCAACATTAGCAAACCTCGCTGTAGAAATATCTATTTCTTCACTTCTTCTCATCAAAAACATTTCCATAATTCTCTTGGAGGCTCCCATCATATTTACGGGATTAGCTGCTTTATCTGTAGATACACAAAAATATTTTCCAGCTCCACCTTGAATAGCTTGTTGTAAAGTTTTATCGGTATTGAAAATATTTACCTCAATCATTCTCATTAGGGTAAAAGGATCTTTTTCACTTCTTACATGTTTGAGAGCTGAAAGGTTCAATACATAATCATAACCATCACTATTTTTTATAAATGCATCATATTCTATAGAACCAATATCTAATGCAAATGTTTTAAAGTCTCCATCAATATATCCAAAAGAACTTCTTATATCTCTTACTAACTCGACAAGATTATTCTCACTAAGATCCACTACATGGAGCTTTTTAGGATTCCTCTTAAAAATTTCTTTAGTTACAGCCTGTCCAATGGAACCAGCTCCCCCTAAAACTAAGAACCTCGAATTTGAAACTATGGATTTAAGTTTATCATCATTTTGAGCGATATCCTCTAGAAAAAGAGGCTTACTTCTTCCAATTAATTCCAGTATATTATTCATTTAATTCAAATTATTTAAATACTATGATTTCGTATAATAACTTTTATACCAGCTTACAAACTTCTCTATCCCCTGCGATATATTGGTATTTGGTTTATATTCAAAATCCCTTTTTAAAGATTCCACATCTGCCCAGGTTCTTTCAACATCTCCGGGTTGCATAGGCAACATTTCCTTTTGTGCTGATTTCCCTAGTTGCTGTTCTATTTCTTCAATAAATGCTAGTAAGCTTACCGGTTTACTATTCCCAATGTTATATAGGGAATATCCTTCATTATTCTGCGCATCTATGATTTTCACTACTCCGGCAACAATATCGTCTATATAAGTGAAATCCCTTTCCTGATTACCATTATTAAACACCTTAATAGGTTTATCATTCATTATGGCATTTGTAAATAGAAACATCGCCATATCGGGTCTTCCCCAAGGACCATAGACTGTAAAGAATCTCAAACCTGTAGTTGGAAATCCGTACAAATGACTATAGGTATGAGCCATTAATTCATTACTTTTTTTAGTTGCAGCATATAGGCTAATAGGATGATCTACATTATCTTCTGTAGAAAATGGCACCTTTTTATTCTGTCCATAAACACTGGAACTACTGGCAAAGATTAAATGCTTTATGAAGTGGCGCCTGCAGCATTCCAATAAATTTGCAAAGCCTACTAAATTACTATCAATATATACTTGTGGGTTCTCTATACTATAACGCACTCCTGCCTGTGCCGCAAGGTTTACCACTTTTTCAAACTGATAGTGGGCAAAAAGTTTAGAAAGATTTTCCCGATCTTCAAGCTTTAATCTTATGAATTCAAAGTTTTCAAATTTACTGCTTTTACAACTTTTATTGAATTTTACAGCAAACTTCTCTGATATCCCTAGTTCCTTTAACCTATCGTACTTTAACCGGGGATCATAATAATCATTAATATTATCCAACCCTACAACGGTATGCCCTATCTTAACTAATTTTTCAGATAGATGAAAGCCAATAAAGCCTGCTGCCCCGGTTATTAAAATTCTCATAGTTATGTTTTTAACTTCCTATTGCATAAAATTCAAAACCAATCTTTTCTTTTGTTGCTCTCTCCAATAACCTTCTACCATCAAAAAGAAAAGCAGGCTTAAGCATTTCATCGTATACTTTTTGCCAGTCTAACTCTTTAAACTCATCCCATTCTGTCAAAACTGCTACTGCGTGAGACTCTTTTGTAGCTTCATAAGGTGAGTTCACTATTTGCACCCTGGCACGGTTTTCTTCTGTAGATCGGGTATTTAAATAATCAAGATCGGCATAAATTTGTTCAGTTTTAACCTTAGGGTCGTAAACTACAATTTCTGCCTGTTCGTTGAGTAAATAATCGGCTACATATATGGCTGCAGATTCGCGGGTATCGTTGGTATCCTTTTTAAAAGCCCAACCTAGTAAAGCAATTTTCTTTCCTGAAACTGTATTAAAAAGGGTTTGTACTATTTTCGCAGCAAACCTTCTTTTTTGATGATCATTCATTAGTATTACCTGTTCCCAGTAATCGGCGACTTCGTGTAAGCCGAAAGATTTGGAAATATAGACCAGGTTTAAAATATCTTTCTGAAAACAAGAACCCCCAAAACCTACTGAAGATTTGAGGAATTTTGACCCAATCCTGGAATCCATACCCACAGCTTTCGAAACCTCATTCACATCTGCCCCTGTTTTTTCGCATAATTCACTCATCGCATTGATACTGGAAACCCGTTGAGCTAAAAAGGCGTTGGCTGTTAATTTTGAAAGTTCTGATGACCACACGTTGGTAGTTAATAATCGTTCGCGAGGTACCCAATGCGCATAAACATCAACTAAAGCTTCTACGGCTTCCTTGCCTTCAGGAGTATCAATGTCTCCACCTATAAGCACCCTGTCCGGATTCATAAGGTCATCAACCGCAGTTCCTTCAGCTAAAAATTCAGGATTTGAAAGAATTTGATAATTAACTCCATTTCCTGTATTATCCAGAATATTCTTTAATGCTTCCGCGGTACGAACCGGTAAAGTAGATTTCTCTACTACAATTTTATCATCTTTAGACACCCTCGCGATTTGTCTCGCGCAAAGTTCTATAAATTTAAGGTCGGCAGCCATACCTTTTCCTATACCATAGGTTTTAGTGGGAGTGTTAACCGAAATAAATATCATATCAGCTTCATCAATCCCTGCATCTACATCGGTAGAAAAAAATAAATTTCTACCACGAGCTTCTTCAACCACTGCCGATAATCCGGGTTCATAAATTGGAATATTTTCTACATTCTCATCATTCCAGGCTTTTATCCTTTCTTCGTTAATATCGACTACAGTTACATTTATTTCAGGACATTTCTGAGCGATCACCGCCATTGTTGGCCCTCCTACATAACCTGCACCTATACAGCAAATATTTTTTATCTTCATATTAAATTGACTTTGACACCCTCCTTTACAAGATTATCTATACATTATACTAGTGGCCATAACATTGTCTCAGGCTATAATTCGATTAAACTATAGTTTTTTAAAGTTTCTTATCACACCTATCCCCAAGTACGCCCTTTACATCATAAACAACAGTATTTCCATTCTTTAATTGGTCAAGGTCCATTTCCAAAAATTCTTTATGAGCCACCGCCAAAACAACGGCATCATATTTTTCTTTTGGAAGCTCTTTTACAGTTTTAAGTCGGTACTCATGTTTTACTTCTTCCGGGTTAGCAAGCGGATCGTAAATAGTAACATTCGTACCATACTCATTGAGATTTTTAATTACATCTACAACCTTAGTATTCCTTACATCAGGGCAATTCTCTTTAAAGGTGATTCCCAAGACAAGGATATTTGCTCCCTTCACCTTCTGATCATTTTGCAACATCAATTTAACTACTTCTGAAGCGACATATTGTCCCATAGAATCGTTCATCCTCCTACCGGCAAGAATAATTTCAGGATGATAACCAATTTCCTGTGCTTTTTGAGCAAGATAGTAAGGATCTACCCCGATACAATGTCCACCAACAAGACCGGGTTTAAATGGAAGAAAATTCCATTTTGTTCCTGCAGCTTCTAAAACATCCTGGGTATCTATCCCCATCATATTGAATATCTTCGCCAGTTCGTTAACAAAAGCGATATTGATATCCCTTTGTGAGTTCTCAATTACTTTAGCAGCTTCAGCAACTTTGATAGTAGGTGCTAAATGTGTTCCAGCAGTGATTACATCAGCATAAAGTTCATTAACCTTTTTTCCAATCTCTGGAGTTGAACCAGCGGTAACTTTTAAAATCTTATCTACAGTATGCTCCTTATCACCCGGATTGATTCTTTCCGGCGAATACCCTACAAAGAAATCTTCGTTAAAGGTAAGTCCGCTATGTTTTTCCAGCACAGGTACGCATTCGTCTTCAGTAACCCCAGGATAAACTGTAGATTCGTAAATAACAACATCTCCCTTTTTAAGGACCTTAGCGACGGCTTCGCTACTTTTATATAGCGGAGTAAGATCTGGTCTGTTATTTTTATCTACTGGAGTAGGAACGGTAATTATATAGTAACTACAATCTGCTATATCTTCAAGTTCTGCCGAACAATACAAACCATTTTCCTTTTCTAAATCTTCCTTTTTAACCAATGCAGACTGAAGCACATCGTCTTCCACCTCAAGGGTAGAATCATGACCAGTCATTAGCTCTTCAACTCTGGCTTTATTGATATCAAAACCAACTACCGGATATTTAGTAGCAAATAATCTTGCCAATGGCAGTCCTACGTATCCTAAACCTATTACAGCTATCTTTTTATTGTCCATTCTTCAGTGTTATAAATACTAAATTATTTTATTTATGCAGTTCTTCTTTGTTAATGTAATCTTTTAAAATTTTCTCGGCGGTTGTGACTATAAAATCAACTTCTACTTGAGTTAAGTTGGGGTAAAGAGGCAAGCGAACTAAACGGCTAGCTAAATCTTCGGTGAATGGCAAATCATTTTCTGTATATCCCATCTTTAAACCCATTTTAGATGAATGGAGTGGAATATAACTGGTATAAGCAGCAATTCCCTCTTTTCCCATCCTATCTATAAATACTTTCCTTTTTTGATTTGAATTAAAAATCAACCAGAAACAGTGGTAATTAGTTTCTTTATAATCTTCAAGGTGTTGAAGTAAAAAGAAACCCTTTTCCTCATACTTTTTTAATCTCTCCTGATAAATATCGTATATTTTTTTTCGCTTCTGTTTAATCTCTTCTTCCTGTTCTAATTGAGCTAATAGCATTGCAGCTAAAATATCAGATAAAAGATAACTTGATCCTTTTTCTATCCACGAATATTTACTTTGAAGTCCATTAACAACCTTAGAACGATCTGTACCTTTTTCGGCCATATATTCTGCGCGTTCACGCCATTCTGGCTTATTCACCACTATAGCACCACCTTCCCCACAACTGAAATTCTTTGTATCATGAAAACTGTAACAAGCTATATGAGCCCTCTTCCCGCTTATATGTCCTTTATATAATGAACCATAGGATTGGGCACAATCCTGCATTACTGTTAAATTATATTTTTCTGCGATTATCATTATTTCATCAATATCACAAGGAACGCCAGCATAATCAATAGGGATTATCATTTTGGTCCTGGGAGTAATCAACTTTTCAATTCGAGCAACATCAATATTCATGTCGGAAGCCCTAACTTCACAAAATACCGGTTTAGCTCCAAAAATAACCATCGCATTAGCCGTCGAACTAAATGTAAACGAAGGCATTATCACTTCGTCACCTGGTTGGATATTTGCAATTAAAGCACCCATTTCTAAAGCCGCTGTACAAGAAGGTGTTAGAAAAACGCCTCTTAATCCATATTTTTGAAAAATAAGATCCTTTACCCGATTATTGAAATGATAGTTGCCGGCATGAGAACCCGAAGCTATGGCATCAGATATATAGGAGATTTCATTTCCAGTAATATACGGTAAATTAAAAGGTATCATCATATTAGATTAGCAGGTTTTCTCCATAAATGATTAATAACGGAACCTCTTTCACATTTAATACCAAAACGCTCATAAACTTTTAAAGCTTTTAAATTTTTAGCCTGGGTACTACTCTTTAAAATTGAACACTTCTTTTCCAGCAAATAAGATTCAATAGCTTCCATTAACATAAAAGATATCCCCTTACCTTCACTTTTAGACTCCACCCCCATAAGAGGTATTACACCTGTTCCATTATTTTCATTAATCTTCACAGTAGCGAAACCTTTAATTTTATTATTCTCTTCGTAAACTAACACAGTATCAGCGCCAATACCATTGACTGATTTATCTAACCAAATATCATATAGCTCATAAACTTTAGCCGTTGTGATATTATCATCAAAATAAAACCTACTTCGTCGTGCTATACGCTTCACTAAATTCCTCATCTCTATAGTTGCCCTAGACTGATTGAAAAATTTCACCTTCGGATGAAAGTTTTTTTTCAATTTCAATTCTTTTGAAAGTTCTACAACCTCATCAATTTTAAGAATAGAATAAAATTCTGATTCGGAAGGATCAAAAGGTGAATTAAAATAGATCAATTCCACATTAAAATGGTAAAGCTCTGATATTAATTCTTTATAATATTTTTGAGAAATATTTGAGCTTATTCTAGCAACCTTAAATCCAAAAAACTCAGAGTCCCAATCTAATATTTCAAAATCCTTCACCATAATGTACAATAGGCAAATTCAATATTAAAGATTCTCCCAATACCAGGATACTGCTTCTCTTAAACCTTCATCAATTCGATGACTTGGATCATATCCCAATAATTCTTTTGCTTTTTCTACCGAAGCTAAAGAATGTGGAATATCCCCCGCTCTATTAGGACCGTGTTTCACCTCCACCTTTGCTATTTCAGGATCAAATTTAGATAGGTGTTTTTTTAATAAGTGGGTTAATTCTACTAAGTTAGTTCTATCCCCCACTGCTGTGTTATATATTTGATTCACCGCATCTTCGTTTTTAGATGTCAGCGCCCTTAAATTCATCTGAATTACATTATCGATATATGTAAAATCTCGCGAGTATGTGCCGTCCCCATTAATCACCGGACTTTCACGTTTCATAAACTGCATTACGAATTTTGGAATAACAGCGGCATAAGCTCCGTTTGGATCCTGTTTCCTTCCGAAAACATTAAAATACCTTAATCCTATAGTATCTAATTTATAGGCATCCTGAAATATATCCGCATAGAGCTCATTTACATATTTGGTAATTGCATAAGGAGAAAGTGGTTTTCCAATTTCGTCTTCTACTTTAGGTAGTTTTTCTGAATCTCCATACGTAGAAGAACTTGCAGCATAAACAAATCTTTTTACACCGGCATCTCTAGCAGCCACCAGCATATTTAAAAATCCGGAAATATTAACTTCATTACTGATAATAGGATCGGCCAAAGACCGCGGTACAGAACCTAAGGCTGCTTCGTGTAATACATAATCTACATTTTCACACGCCTTATGACAAGTTTCCAGGTTACGAATATCCCCTTCAATTAATTGAAAATTCTTGTGATTTTCGAAGGCATCAAGATTATGCCTGTGACCGGTAGCAAAATTATCCAGGCAAACAACTTTAGCATTTAAATTTATCAGGGTTTCACATAGGTTTGAACCTATAAAACCCGCCCCACCAGTCACTAATATTTTTTTATCTTCTAATCTTTGCTGAAATTCAGTCATTTGAAAAATTAAATTACCTTTTTATCGGCCGCAAAGATAGAATTTCTTTATGAGGCTATTGCTAAAGAAACCTTAAAGCTTTAAAAACGTTAAAAATGTTGTTAATATTAGCAACCTGAATCTTTTTAAGGTTGGCAGCTCCAGCATATTTTTTTCAATTTTCAGAAGTATATTATCGAAGACTCCTGTTTTTTTTATCAATTGCATAAAAATCGTCAGTTCAGACTGCACTCTTCGCAATTTATAAGAAAAGATTGATGATTCACGGCCCTTCAACTTTCAGTAAATCAAAGTACTAGTGAAATTTTTTAAAAAATATAAGAGTGAACTGTTTACGGAAACTTTAAACAACCATGCCAGCCGCAACGGTTTCATTAGTGTTTTCATCTATTAAAATAATACTTCCTGTATTTCGGTTTTCACGATAAGTATCTAACATCATCCGTCTCGTGGTCCTTATTTTAACTCTGGCAATATCGTTCATAGCCAGGTCCTGATCGGTCTTATCCCTTTCAAAAGTATTGATGTCCATTTTATATACCACCACTTTGATTAGTGCACGCTCTTCGTGAGAGGTGTGCACTATTGTATATTTCGCCCTGGGTTTAGCAGGCTCATTATTCAACCAGCATAGCATGACATCAAATTCCTGTTCCATTTCGGGCTGATTGTTTTTCCGTACAATCATATTTCCTCTGCTTACATCTATATCATCTTCCAGGGTCATTGAAATACTCATGGGTGCATAAGCCTCCTGAACTTCATGCTCCCCGGCATTAATAGATTTGATTTTTGATTGAAAACCTGAAGGCAATACGGCCACTTCATCTCCTACCCGGTAAATTCCGCTAGCGATTCGCCCGGCATACCCGCGGTAATCCCGGAATTCTTCATTTTGAGGTCTTAAAACAGTTTGTACAGCAAAACGAGCGTCTATTTTATTTATATCACTGCTTATATGAAGGTTTTCCAGCGTGCTTAGCAAAGTACCTTCCTGGTACCAGTCCATATTTTTTGAGCGGTTTACCACATTATCTCCCAATAGGGCACTAATAGGAATAAAACGAACATCTTTCATCAAAAGTTTGGAAGAAAATTCTTCAAACTGTCCTATAATTTTATTATATACCTCTTCTGAATAATCTACCAGGTCCATTTTATTGATGCATACAATAAGATGCGGAATATTCAATAAGGAGGCGATAAATGAATGTCGCTTGGTTTGTTCTATTACTCCGTGGCGGGCATCTATTAAAATAACCGCGGCATTAGCCGTAGATGCACCAGTAACCATATTTCTTGTATACTGAATATGCCCGGGAGTATCCGCAATAATAAATTTGCGCTTGGGTGTGGTGAAATAACGGTAGGCTACATCTATGGTTATGCCCTGTTCCCTTTCGTCTCTTAGGCCGTCTGTAAACAGCGCCATATCAATACCATCGTGTCCTTTTTTTGCGCTTGTCGCCGTTATTGAATCAAGTTGATCTTCAAAGATCGACTTGGAATCATATAAAAGTCTACCTATTAAAGTACTTTTTCCATCATCTACACTACCGGCAGTTGTAAATCTTAAAAGTTGATTGTTATTTATTTCCATGTTTCATTTTCTTTGTCTTACAACGAAGCGATCTTTATTCTTTTCTCTTTAAGCGCAACGGTCTATTTAAAAATATCCTTGTTTTTTTCTATCCTCCATTGCAGTTTCAGAACGTTTGTCATCTGAACGATCGCCACGCTCCGTTTTGCGCATTGCTGAAACTTCAAGTGCTATTTTTTCAAGGGTGTCGGCATCAGATTCTATTCCACCAGTAATAGTAATATCTCCCAGGGTTCTAAACCTGATTTTCTTTTTCTCTACTTTTTCTCCTTCTTCCAGCTTTAAATATTCTGAAACAGGAATCCAGGAGTTACTTCTGAAAACAACTTCCCGTTCGTGAGCAAAATACAAAGAAGGAATACTAATATTCTCTCTTTTAATATAGTTCCAAACATCCATTTCAGTCCAATTACTTATTGGAAATGCCCTAAAATGCTCTCCTTCAAAATGCTTTCCATTTAGCAAGTTCCAAAGTTCAGGTCGCTGGTTTTTAGGATCCCATTGTCCAAAATCGTCACGATGACTAAAGAAACGTTCTTTGGCCCGTGCTTTTTCTTCATCCCTTCTTCCTCCGCCAATAGCACAGTCGACTTTATTTCCTTCAATAGTATCAAGCAAAGTGGTTATTTGAAGAGAGTTTCGGGTAGCATTTTTACCCTTCTCCTCGGCTACTCTACCCTGGTCTATAGAATCCTGAACAGAACCTATAATTAACTTTACGCCAAGTTTTTCAACTAAATTGTTTCTGAATTTTATAGTTTCAGGGAAATTATGTCCCGTATCTACATGCATTAAAGCAAATGGAATTTTACTGGGATAAAAAGCCTTTTTTGCTAAGTGGGTCACCAAAATTGAATCTTTTCCTCCTGAAAATAAGATTACAGGATTCTCAAACTGTGCCCAAACCTCTCTTAATATATAGATGGCTTCTGACTCTAACTCGTCTAAATAATTTAAATAATATTTGCTCATTTTACTTTAATTCAAGTTTCTTTTGAAGCAGTTTCAAAATTCTTTGAGCTGCTTCTTCCAGATTTTCCCTTTCAGTATTTATTTCAATATCAGGATTTAAAGGCATTTCATAAGGAGAATCAATACCTGTGAAATTTTTAATTTCTCCCGCTCTTGCCTTTTTATACAATCCCTTTACATCTCGCTTTTCACAAGTTTCTAAACTTGTATTTACAAAAACCTCTATAAAATCATCCTTTCCAATAATCTCTTTCACCATATCCCTATTAGTTTGTTTCGGACTAATAAAGGAAGCCAGCACCACAGAGCCGGAATTAACCAAAATCTTGGCTACTTCAGCTGCCACCCTAAGATTTTCTTCACGCTCTTTAGAACTAAAATCCAGATCTTTGTTAAGTCCGTTCCTTAGACTATCGCCATCTAACACAAAGGTTCTTATTTCCTGTTCAAAAAGTAGTTTCTCTACCATATTTGCAAGGGTGGATTTTCCCGAACCCGATAAGCCAGTAAACCAAACTACAAACGAAGTATGGTTATTTAGTTTATTACGCTCTTTTCTACCCAGGGAAAAATTAAATGTTTGGATATTACTCATATTATCTTTTCTAATTTTCAACAGAAAAAACCATCAGATTTCGCCGCTGATTTTACACTAAATATTTTGTGAAGATAACATAAACGCATTTCCATTATAATTTCCAAAGAACCTGCATTGTTTAATTAAATTTCTTAGGCTAGATTTGAAACTACAAAGGAATTATTTAACAATACTTTTCTATTATAAACCATTTCTTTCCCCGTTTGTTTATCGATTACTTTTAACCCAACAGCTTTGCAAATAGCGTGACCGGCGGCCGTATCCCATTCCATAGTTGGTCCTAACCTTGGATAAATATCTATAAGTCCTTCGGCCATCAGGCAAAATTTAAGGGAACTTCCTTTCGGAATCACATTAACCTGCTGCTCATATTTTTCTTTGATCGATTCAATGAAACTAAGCGTCTCTTTATTAATATGAGATCTACTCCCTGCCACATTAATAGTTTTTTCAACAAAACCAGGAAAGATTTCCTGCGCCTTATTTATCAAACCTTCAATTGCGCTTTCATTATTAATCAGAATCTTAAAAGACTTACCTTCCTTAACATCCCCATAATAAAGCTCTTTACTTACCGGGATATAGATCACCCCAAAAATCGGCAGGCTATTCTCAACAAGGGCAATATTCACTGTAAATTCACCGCTCTTTTTTATAAATTCTTTGGTACCGTCTAATGGATCTACTATCCAGCATTTATTCCATTTTTTTCTTTGAGAAAAAGCAATTTCTTCATTTTCTTCACTGATTATAGGTATCCCGGTAGGTTGTAAATAATTATTTATTATATCATTAGCCGATTTATCAGCGAGTGTTACTGGTGAATCATCATCTTTAAGCTCCACATGAAAATCACCATTTTCGTAAACTTTCATTATTTCTAAGCCCGCTTTTACAGCGGCTTTTATTGCCACAAGGAAATCCTGTGAAACATTATTTTGAACTTCGCTATTCATACATTTACTAATTGGCAATACTGTAATTACTTCGCAAATATAATATTTCCCATAAGTCTATCGAATTAATAGGGTTTTAAATATTGAAATTTTTAAAATTCTAATTCAAGGCTTATTTTCTTTGTAAAATACAATAGAATAAAAGATTTAACTAGGTAAAAATCAGAATATCTTAATTGAAAAAGGCATAATCAATAGACTTCCGTTAGACTGAATGAAGATTTTAAAGGTTTCCTTACTGATAAAATCACTAATGCATGGTAATCCAATATGGTATATACTAGCTCATCTTACCAAATTCAATAAATATTTCCCGTATTCACTTTTCTCAAGCTCCACCGCCAGTTTTTGTAATTGAGCTTTATCTATATACTTTTTTCTGAAAGCAATTTCCTCAGGACAGGCAATTTTTAAACCCTGTCTTTTTTCGATGGTTTGTACAAAATTAGAAGCTTCTAACATAGAATCATGGGTGCCGGTATCCAACCAGGCGTAACCACGGCCCATAATTTCTACTTTTAATTCTTTTTGATCTAAATAAGCCTGGTTGATACTCGTTATTTCCAATTCTCCCCTCTCGCTTGGCTCACATTTTTTGGCGATTTCAATAACTGAATTAGGATAAAAATAGAGTCCGGTTACCGCAAAATGACTTTTGGGTTTTTCCGGTTTTTCTTCGATGCTTAGTGCATTCCCTGTCTCATCAAAATCTACTACTCCATACCGCATCGGATCATTTACATAGTATCCAAATACAGTAGCCTGGCCGGATTCTTTACAGTTTCTAACCGCATTCTCCAGTAAACCGCTAAATCCCTGCCCGTAAAAAATGTTATCTCCTAAAACAAGGCATACGTCCTCACTTCCTATAAAATTCTCTCCAATAATAAAAGCTTCAGCTAAACCATTTGGCTCTGGTTGTTCCTCGTAAGACAAATCAAGCCCCCAGGTTTCTCCATCTCCCAGCAGTTTTTGAAAGTTAGGAAGATCTTCAGGAGTTGAAATAATAAGAATTTCCTTTATACCCGCCAGCATTAAAACAGACAACGGATAATAAATCATTGGTTTATCATAAACCGCCAGCAATTGTTTTGAAACACTTTTGGTAAGTGGATATAAGCGTGAACCGGTTCCCCCGGCTAGAATAATTCCTTTCATAAATACTGCTCTTTATAATACTCCTTATAACTTCCCGAAACAACGGCTTCTATCCATTTGGGATTATTTAAATACCAATCTACTGTTTTCATTAACCCTTCCTCAAAAGTAACTGAAGGCTTCCACCCCAGTTCCTTATTAATTTTACTGGCATCAATTGCATAACGTTTATCGTGGCCGGGACGATCTTTGATAAAAGTAATTAAGGCTTCAGATGCGCCTTTACTTCTATTCAGTTTTTCATCCATGATTTCACATAGCAACTTTATTAGATCAATATTCTGCCATTCGTTAAATCCGCCGATATTGTAGGTTTCTTTATTTTTTCCTTCGTGAAATAATAAATCAATAGCCCTGGCGTGATCTATAACATACAACCAATCTCGCGTGTACTTTCCGTCTCCGTAAACCGGTAATGACTTATTCTCAATAATATTATTGATGAATAATGGGATAAGTTTCTCTGGAAATTGATTTGGCCCATAATTATTGGAGCAATTGGAAATTACATAGGGTAAATTATAAGTCTCTCCATAGGCTTTTACAAAATGGTCTGAGGCTGCTTTGGAAGCAGAATAAGGGGAGTTTGGGGCATAAGAAGTGGTTTCAGTAAATAAGCCCGTTTCTCCAAGAGTGCCGTAAACTTCATCGGTACTAATATGATAAAATAATTTATCTTCCAGGTTTTCTTTCCAGATCCCTAAGGCGGCTTCCATTAAATTTAGAGTGCCGGTAACATTGGTTTCAACGAATATTTTCGGATTGGAAATTGACCGGTCTACGTGAGATTCTGCTGCAAGATGAATTACACTATCAAATTTATATTCCTTAAAAAGCGATTTTACTTTATCAGCATCAGTAATATCAGCTTTTAGAAAATGATAATTTTCGGCACTCTCAATATCTTTAATATTTTCGAGATTGCCGGCATAGGTTAAGGCATCTAAATTAAATATCTGATAATTAGGATATTTATTTACAAAAAGACGAACTACATGAGAGCCTATAAAACCGGCACCACCGGTAATAAGAATATTTCTTTTCAAAGATTTCATTTAAAAAAATATAGATTTTTCCTCAAATATAGTTTTTCTAAGCACTTTTAAAACTGTCTTTCAACCTGTTTTTGACAATAAAACTTCGAAGGTTGGAATCAATTATTATCGAAAAAAGCCTAAAAATCTGTAGATTCTAAATGAATTAATTTAGTATTAATGGTTTTATTTATTGGTTGTTTCCCGGCAATACGATTTTCAATCCTATTCACTAATAAATCTACCGCTTGCTCTCCTATTTCTTCCGGAAATTGCTCTACATAACTTATAGAGGGTGTTAAAAAACGCGCTACATCAGCATTTAAAAATCCAATTACTTTTAAATCTTTTGGGATACTAATTTTATTCTCATAAGCCAATCTATAGACCATCATAGTACTCACAAAATCTGTACATAAAATTGCTTCTACCTTATCTTCAACCAGAAGTTTCTGTGTTTTTTCCCTTAAAGAATCAGGTTTTGAAGAATTCGCAATATAAAAATCATCCTGGTTTTTAAGAGCATTTCGGTATCCGGTAATTCTTAGTTTCCCCACACCTAAATGATGTATTGAAGTAGCAATTCCTATTTTTTTAATTCCCCGAGCTTGGAGCATACGCGTTGCTTCTTCCAAACTATATTCATCGTCTATACCAATTTTATCGACCTGTAGATCCAGGTTAATCCTATCGTATAAAACAACCGGAATATCATAATCTACAAGATTAAAAAGATGATCGTACTCCTTTTTACGTTGTGTTTCTTCTGAAATTGCTATAAGCACCCCATCTACAAATCCCGAGGTTAGCATCTCTGCAATCTGCTGTTCCCTTTCCAGCTTTTCATTAGAGATATAGGTAATCACCTGTAATCCACTTTTCTGGGCCCTGGCCTCAATACCTAATAGTACATTGGCAAAAAAAGTATTTGAAATATTGGGAATAATCACTCCTATAGTTCCGCTTTTACTGCTTTTTAAATTTACCGCCACAGGATTGGGGCGATAATTATGAAGTTTAGCAAGTTCCTTAACACGTTCTGCTGTTTTAGGGCTAATTTCAGGGCTATCGTGCAAAGCTTTAGAAACCGTAGAAACTGAAACATTAAGTAATTTTGCCAGTTCCTTTAAAGTGATTTTATTTTTCATTTTGCTGAATTCTTAATAACGGAACGCTTTTCCTTTATTTTATTTTAGCGAAATCGCTAATTTGCAAATATCCAATAAATTCGTGAGTTAAGAAACCCCTACTTCACAAAAGTTTTTTTGAAAGATAAAAAGGTTTTTAAAAATATTATAAATGTAGATAGAAATCTTAGTAACCAGATTCAAAATCGCTTCCTATTTATACATTTGTTCTTAATTTAAATTTTTATTTATGAAATTCCGTAAATCTTACTGGCTTTACATAATTGAGGCTATTATCACCATTGTAGGCCTGCTCACCGGGTGGTATTTTTTTCTTCTATTGGTGTTTCCTTTAGGGTTTTTCAACTTCGGAAATAATAAAAATGAAGAAGATAATTGATAGCTGGTAAATCTCTGACACCGAAAATAAATATTCGCGCTGAAGCCTTTAAAAATAAGGCTTCATAAGGAGTTAAACTTATCCTAAACAGCATTTTTAATTTGCATATGAGGGGCTGTAAATGTAATTTAACATTATTAATCAATCAAACAACTTAAGATGAAAGATTACGGAACGCTTTCCCAGGCGATAAACAAATTAAAATTAGAAGAAGGTTACGAACACGATTTCAACCTTCTTGATGAAGAAATAGAGCTTAAATCTAAAGACGAAACTTTTGGAGTAGAAGATTTTGACGTAGATAAAGTACTACGTTTTGAAGGAATGAGTAATCCTGATGATAATGCTATTCTTTATGCCATAACTACCTCTAAAGGTTACAAAGGAGTTTTAGTTGACGGCTATGGAATTTCCAGCGGCCAGGTTTCTAAAGAAATGATCGCAAAGCTTGATTTAAAAGATAACCGCCCTATTAATTAAGCCTCGTTAAACTTCTATTAAATCAGTCTTTTTTATTGGCTGATCCATCAAACTATTATATTTTTGTATTGAATTTTTAAAAACCATAAATTAAAACTATGAGCTATTTAGGACTCGATAAAGAAAAAACAAGTAAAACTGTAGAGGAATTAAATGTTCTTCTTGCAGATTATCATTTATACTATCAAAAACTTCGCAATTTTCACTGGAATGTAATTGGGAAAAACTTTTTCGATTTACACGAGAAATTTGAAGAATTATACGATGATGCAAAATTGAAAGTAGATGAAATTGCTGAACGTATTCTTACTTTAAGATATACACCAATCAGTAATTTAACCGATTATCTTGAAGCATCTAACCTAAAAGAATCAAAAGCAGATTTAACCGATTATGAAATGATCGAGACCCTGCTTAAAGATCACGGGACTTTACTTAAGCAAATGCGCTCTGTTGTAGAAACTGCAGATAAAGCAGGTGATGAAGGTACTATAGATTTAATTGGTGCTTACATTAGAGAGTTGGAAAAAACAAGCTGGATGTTAGATGCCTGGAAAATGAAAACTACAGACTCTCATAAGTCCAGCAAATAATTAAAGATTGGAAGACGAATTTAACCTTAGAGAATCCCTAGAAGGGATCACCGCAAAGTTAGTAAGTTGGCTTGATGCCTTAATTTTTAATCTACCCAACTTCTTACTTGCAATCCTGGTTTTTATAATATTTATTTTCCTGGCTAAATATACCGGCCAGTTATTAAGTAAACTACTGGGAAAACGGGTTAAACAAGATTCTATAAGACAAATAACCGTTAAGGTGAGCAAGGCAATTGTGATCCTTATCGGTTTTTTTATTGCCCTTGGCATTTTAGACCTTAATAAAGTGCTTACTTCGGTGCTAGCCGGTGCAGGGGTTGTTGGTTTAGCTATAGGTTTAGCGCTACAGGGAACCTTAAACAATACATTTTCGGGAATTATTTTAAGTTTTTTACCCGAACTTCAAATTGGCGATTGGATAGAAACTAATAATTATGCCGGGGAAGTAACCGAAATAAACCTTAGAAATATAGTTGTAAAACAAGCCGATAACAATTACGTAGTTATTCCCAATTCTAAAATTGTGGAAGAACCTTTTAAAAATTTCTCTAGGACCAACCGCTCTCGCGTAATGCTAAATTGCGGCGTAGGCTACTCTTCTAACCTGGAAAAAGTAAAAGAAATGACGATTGAAACGATCTCTAAACATTTCCCTTCTCGTGGAAATGAGCAGGTAGAATTTATGTTCACTGAATTTGGAGATAGCTCCATTAACTTTGTAGTTCGCTTTTGGACTGATGTTAAGAAAAACCGGGACATTTTAGTTGCCCGAGACATTGCTATTATTGAAATTAAGAAAACTTTTGACAAGAATGGTATCAATATTCCATTCCCTATTAGAACTATCGATTTCTCTAATACTTTAAATATGAAGAAACCGGATTAAGATTGGAAGTTATTTTATTTAATTGAGTCTAAAAACGATTAAAGTAAAGTAGAACTTATATAAAATCCATTCGATTTCGACTTAAATTATTATTCAATTAGATACTCTTGGTTTTGTTCTTCCATGGAAATTCTGTTGACTCAAGCTTCTCAATTTCCAAGAAATTGCATAGCCTTCTGTATGCCCCCTTTTCAGCAACATTTAAAATCAAGAGATCATTTGGTCTATGCCGAAAATATTCTATAACTTCTTTATTATGGTTTTCATAAAATTTAAAAAAATCCTCTCTACTATAAAGATTTGATTTAGGTGTATTAAAAATAAGATTAAAAGAACGCCAGACACCTCCTTTATAATTGTATTTAGCTAATTTAAGATCCCTCTCTGTAGGTAAATTTCCGTTTCTCCCCCAAAGATTTGCGTGGGATTTGGTTATGGAGTTGTACCATTGCTCGGTATTATCTCTTATTGTTAGAATATATTTGCTTCTGGGGAAGGCTTGATCTAAAGCCACGTATGTATAAGGTAAACTAAATGGAATATCTTGAAAAAACTGGGCTGAATAACAATACTTGACTATTTTATGAAAATTACGCTGGGCCCAGGCTGGTAATAGGCTTTCTGCTCTTGATTGGTTTCCCACACTATAACCTAACTCCTTCATTGCTGATTTTAGAGAAGTTGTGCCGGTTTTATTTGCGCCTATGCAGAAAATCTTTTTTTTATTATAAGCTTTTATATACTGTTTACCAGCATATAATTTCCTTTTAATACTCATTAGTTTTGCAAATTTTAACTTTCAATTTTTAATTTCAAGAATTAAAACTGGAATCCAAAGCCGAAAGCAAATCGGTAGCCATCGTCACTTCTAAAGAGGCTAAATGTTCCGTTAACGGCTTCAGCGCTATTTACCCAGAAACCAACTCCATAACTGTCGTGCCATTGGTTACTGTCTTCAAAATCGGCCCAAACCCTACCTAAATCATAGCCTCCAAAAACTCCAATTTGTAAAGGTAAAAACCTGGTGGTAAATTGATCAAAACCATATCTAAGGTCTGCACCGGTTGCAAAAGCACTTTTCCCGGCAAAACGTTGTAATCTATATCCTCTTAATCCACTCTCACCACCTAAATGCGCTGCCTGATAGAATTCATAATCGTCACCCATATTTAAATGCGCCTGAACTCTTGTTTTTAAAACCAGTTTGCGGTTTGTGGTAAGCGCGTTATAAAAACCCCAGTAAGGTTTAAAATATCCATAAACCTGATCGGGATCTGCAGTATTCATTTGACCACCCAAATTAAGTTCAAATTTCATCCCTCTACTCGGGTTTAGGTTATTATCATAACTTTCGTAACGATATAAAGCATCTAATCCCGCAAAATATTTTCTGTCGAAGAACTCTGGATCATCGGTTTCAAAATCTTCAGTAATAAATCTTCCTTCTGTATCTTCAACTTTATTTCCTTCAAAAGTGGCCATATATCTAAATAAGCTACCAAAAGGTGTTTTATTTTCAAACCCTGCCTTTACCCCAAATCGACTTATTTTTACACGGTTGTAGTCAAAATCTAATTCATCATCAAAATTCGGCGTTTGATTTCCGAAACCAAAAAAGTTCCTGGCAAAATTGGGACTCGTATAATTGGCACCAACTATTAGATTATAATTTCCAAGAATATGAGCAAATTCACCTTCATAATAAAGATCAAAACCTTGGGTTGCAAAATAATAACCACCGCCAAAGGTATGTTGGGCGGTAAATGGGTTTCGTTTAAAAGCATTAATAGTATTTACAACTTCAAGTCCAATTTTAAAACCATCATCGGGGTTAAATCCAAAACCGGGTAAAATAGCTCCCGTGGTAAAATTCTTTTTATCCTTGTCGTAAGTATTTATTTCATAATCATCGGTAAACCTAAACTTTGCGCCACCGCCTTCTTCAATGGTATTTGGTTTAGATTTATGATCGTAAATTTTAAGTCGGTTGTTATTATTTATAGTATAAATATCATTATTCTGGCCGCCAATAATCCTTAAGAAAATATAGTTATCACCTTCGCCATCTACCTGAATTTTATCATCATCATCCAGGGCGTATAACCAAATCTCGTCAGTATCTTTTTTATCATAAACTTTATCACTCAAAACATCAGCTCTTTCGCCACCTTTATTTCTACTAATCTTAATACGGGTTTTTCCATCCTTCATTCGGGTAACATCAACAAAATCGTCTTTATCTGTGCCCGTAACAATCGCCAAATCGGCAAAGTGGTCGTAATAACGCATCGCAATATCTACAATATTATCCCGTCTTGCTTTTACCTTTTTGATTAGTTCTTTGGTAGTATCATCGTAAGTTTCAGGCGGAAGTTTTGCAAAAGCTTCTTCAATAACCGCATCGGTCATATTTTCCTGAATATATTCAGCTTGCTCTCTCCAGGTTTCTTTTCCTACATTTTGAAGCAGCGAACGGTCTAAACCTGTAGCAGAAACATTAAACCATTCTACATTATTAATATCTTCACCGTAAACCGCAAATTGCGAAGCAAAGCCGGTTAAAGCTCTTAACGTGCCAAAAAAAGCACCATCAAAATTAGAAAATACCTGGTCTCTATCTCTGGGAATTGGCTTGAATATACGGTTACCTTCTTCATCTTCAATTTCTGCCCAGCGCCATTGATCCTGGTGCCTGTCCCAATCGCCAATAAGCATATCAAATATGCGGGCTTTTACATATGCAGGTTCATCTAACGAATATTTTTCGTCTCTACGCAAACGATCAAACATCCCGGCAGTACTTTGAATATCGTGATTTGGAGATCCAAAACTCTCTGCACCCAACCAATGATCTTCGGGGCGCTCCTCTATCATATAAATTGCATCGCCGTGTTCTTCGTTGTATTTCCCTAATTTGGGTTGTTTTGGTAAATAATATATTTCGGGATTGGTATGATACACGCCAATAGCATCAGCCATAGTAGGAATAGCCAAAAATGCATATGGATGCGCCGCGGTATAAAAATCTGAGATAATATCTTCGGCTACTGTATTTTCTAACTGGGTCTCAATAGGCGTATTTTTAAAGGCAACCGTTTGTAAGAACTGAACGGCCTTCTTTTTTATTCTTCTAAAGTTATATTCCCTATCCAGACTATCTTTCATTCTAATAGAAATAGTTTGGTGACCACCACCGGCTCTCATAGGCGTTAAACCTCCGTAAAGGGTTTCCAAATCTGCGACTTCTAAAGTAATATCTGTACCGTAGAGTTCGCGATATCGCTCTCCCCAAACCGTTCTGTGAACAGAGCCTTTATCGGTTTCATTCTCAGGATAAACCGAGGTGGTTACTGTTTCATCAAATTCTTTCGGAAATTCAGAAATATCAAACTCTTGAGGTGCTTCAAATATTTCTTTCTGAAATAACAGTTTTGGTTTATTCTCTTCATTTCCATAAAAACTAACCCAGGTTGATCCGTCCTTAAACACGTCATAAACTGCAAAACCCTGCTCAGGATAAGCAAAAACCCCATCGTTACTTAAAGTTGCGTAAGTTGCTTTTGAAGTAGAACCCGAAACAATTTGTTTAATCTTTCCATGTTCTATATACTGTAAAGAGTGTTCATGGCCACTTACAAATATTAACCTGTCAGACTTTTGGCCCAGTGTTTCCAGGCGTTTAACTAAAGATTTATAACGTTCGTTTTGAGCATCCTGGATTGAAACACCACCGGTGGTTCTAATTAAAGTAGCCAAAGAACCTAAAATTGGTATAGGAATTTTCTTTTGTGAAGGATAAATGTGCCGATTAAAATTATACTGCCCCCCGTGAATTCCATTGGTGAATAAAGGATGGTGAAGCGCTACAATAATATTCTTATTCTGGCTTTTTTTGAATTCTGTTTCTATTTCAAGAAATAGTGCCTCGCGGGTTTTGATTTCGGCACAATCGTCATTTATCGTTGGGCTTTTATCCCAGTCTTCAAGATACCATTGAGAATCTATAACTATTAGGGTAATTTCGTCCCCAATATCCATAATTTCCAGGCCGCAACCTGCTTTTGGGCTCCATATTAGGTCTTCTCCAAACTTCTCTTTCAAATACTCCTCTTCCCTTTCCAGCCCATCAATCCGTTCATTATACCAATCGTGGTTACCGGGAATAAAAAGTACATTCCCATCATAATCTTCAATGGCATCCAACTGCGCATCTATTCTATACTCTGCAGCTTCCCTATCGGGGTGGCCTTCTTCAGGCATTCCGTCAGGATAAATATTATCTCCCAGGAAAATGGTATAATTATCTGATTGTTTTACAGAATCCAGATAGCTTTTAAAAGCAATAAGACCTTTAGAGCTTCCACCAATTGGCGAGTAACCACCGTCTCCTAATAAATAAAAAGACTTTTCAATTTCTTTATCTTGAGGATATCCAAAATTGGAAGTAGGTTCTCCTTCGCGGTATTTAGGATCTGATGAAACACACGAAAAAATCACTAACAGGGCAGTTAGTGACATAAAGATGTTAGTTTTTTTCATAAATGATATTGAACATTTTTTGTACTTTGGCGAAACAAAAACAAGCTAAAATATATGAATAATCTCATTGAGAAAGCAGATGATTTTGTTTTAAATCTTTTCAAAGAAAAATTACCGAACACGTACATATACCATAATTACAAGCATACAGAACGGGTGGTTAAAAGTACTAAAGAATTAATTGCCAATTCTGAAATTAATGTTAAACAAGAAGAGGCGCTGTTGCTTGCAGCCTGGCTCCATGACACTGGTTACACTCGCACTTTTAAGGGTCACGAAGATGAAAGTATAAAAATTGCCGAAGATTTTTTAAAACAGAACAATGCTACACCAGAGCTCATTGAAGATGTTCTAAATTATATAAATGCCACAAAATTTGACTCTAAACCGGAAAGCCTTCCGGAGAAAATTATAAAGGATGCAGATTCTTCTCATTTTGCTAAAGAATATTTTGAAGAAACCAGCGAACTTCTAAGGCAGGAATTAGAACTTCATAATATTAAGAATTTTACTACCGGTGAGTGGATCCAGGAGAACATACGAATGTTCACTGAAAAGCATCAATTCTATACCGATTATGCTATCGAAGAATGGGGCCCAAAAAAGGAAGAAAACTTGCTGGAGCTCATTGCCGATAAGAATAAGCAAGAAAAGAAATTAAAGAAAGAAGAAGCTAAAGCGCGTATGAAGGCGCGTTATAAAAATGATAATCCTGAAAGAAGTATCCAAACACTTTTTAGGGTAACGCTTAGAAACCACATAAAATTGAGTGATATTGCCGATACTAAAGCCAACATCTTACTTTCGGTAAATGCGATAATTATTTCCCTGGCGCTTGCTAATATGATTCCCAAATTAGACGCGGCCAGTAATAAACACCTACTTATTCCAACCTTAATCCTTATTTTGTTTAGTGTGGCATCAATAATACTTTCGGTATTATCTACCCGGCCTCAGGTAACCAGTGGAGAATTCACCAAAGAACAGGTTAAAAACAGGGAAGTAAACCTTCTTTTCTTTGGAAATAGCCATAAAATGCCATTTGAGCAGTTTAAATGGGGTATGAAGGAAATTATTAAAGATAAAGATTATGTCTACGAATCTTTAATGTTAGACCTGCACCTACTGGGTAAAGTCTTACATAGAAAGTATAAAATTCTAAGAATAACTTATACTGTATTTATGATAGGGATTATCGTTTCGGTAATCGCTTTTGTGGGCGCTTTTTACCTAATGTAATTCTTCCATTAAATTTTCATAAGTAATCGTTCTATCGGGTTCATTGCTATCTGGGGTATATAAAACATTTATCCTAATAGCTTTGAGCCCCACTACTCCCTGTACATCTTCAAGCTCAAGTAATTCCAGGTCTTCACCCAAATAATTCTTGGTTTGCAAGTATTTTATATACCTTAAATATTCCTTTTCATCGCCTCGCTGGCTATATACAATTGCAATCTTTCCTTTTTGGGTAATGCGCTCTTCGGTTCCTTTTATAAAAGATTTATCTATTCTTTTTTTAATAATTTCATAGCGCGCATTGTAGGTGCCATCTACATCAAATTTCTTTTCATCCATCCTATACCTAATAGACATGGTAGAATTATAAACCAGGATTAATGAAGCGGCATCAAGCTTAATTGGCGTGGTTTGTTGCAGCTGGTAAAATCGGTTTTCCATTTCGCACATAGTGCTCAATTGCCACAGTCTAAGATTATATAAATACACCTTATTAAAAGGCCTTTCTTTTACCATAGAAGCGCCAATATAAATATTGTGGTCTACTCCATCGGTTTTATAACGTTCAAAATAATGCGGATAAATCTTTTGCGCAGCAATTTGTTTTCTGTCTAAAAATCGTGACATGGTGCGATTAATTTGCTGCACGGTTTCATCGTAATTTTTTCGATGATCATAAATTATTCCTGTTTCAGGATTAAGTTGATTTTGATATTCTTCAACCGCTTTTTTCAATTCAGAAGATTGCTTACTTAAATGGCTCATAATAGGATTTACTTCCTTCTGAAGCAAATTAAACACCTTTTGTTCACTGGAAGCATTCAGGCTACTTTCCAGCTCATCCATAAAGTCAGAAATTCTAAATTTAACCTGTTCATATATAGGAAGTTCCTCTATTTTGTAAGCTTTATCTATTATAGACTCAATAATTTTTAATTGATGAAGCAAATCTTTTTGAATGGCATCATTTCGCGCATCAGAAGAAGCCACCACGTCTATTTGACCGTATAATGGATAAATATCTTTAAAAACAATGTCTTTAAAGGAAGCCAATCCATCATCATCATAATCTCTAATAAATTTTTTGGCTTCTTTTTCAAAAACCCAAAGCACACTTGGGTGTATAGAAGTACATTCACTTTGGATTACAGCTTTTACCCTATTTTCAAAATCGCTACGATTTCTATCTACCGCCGTAGCTATATAAGGGAGAATTTCATCTAATTTAATGGTATTAATACTATTAAGCTGGTTCTTTTTCTTCGCCACCAACTCCAGGATTCCTAGCAAACGATTATTTTTAACTACCGGGGCCAGAATACAACTTTTTACGTCGCCTTCTTTTAATCTTCTGGAAAGGATATTATTTTTTGTTTTTTTGGCATATTCATCTACGTTGGCAATGCTAAAAAAACTGTGATTTTTAAAAATATTATTGAAACCTTCTTCGCAAACGCCTTTCTTACACTCACTTACCAATTCATCATTTAAAATATAACTGTTGGCTTCTTTATATTCCATCTTTTCGAACATTTCGTCCTGCGGATTATAAACGGTAAAACCTACCCGAAGATCAGGGATTTTATAGATAGACCTAAAAATCTCTTCTAATTTCTGAAGTTCATCTTTTTCTGAAGATTTTTCGAAAAGCAAAGCAGTTTTTAATTCCGATATTGCATCATCCATCGTTACATCGGTAAGATTTACGATAGTAAAACCCTTAAACACCCAACTATTAGGTGGAAATTTTTTACGCCATAAATCTATATCTTCAACATTTTGCAGCAGTTCATCTACATCTTCATCTGTAATTTTCTTTGCATTTTCTTTGGGGTAGATATCAATGAAATCTCCGTTTAAAGCAATGCGATACCGTCTTACTATACCCTGTTCATCAGGTATATCAAAATATAGGGGTCGGGAATAATCTATTTTATAACCGTAATAATCGTTTAAAATATTAATGCATTCCTGCACATACACTGTTTTATTATCAAGATTTCTAATTTCGAGTTCAAAATCATCTGGAGTAGCCTCCATAATTTTTTTTAAACGCTTAGACCTGTTAAATAGGAAATTTTGAAAAGGTATGGAAGCTGCCTTAATTTCATTATTGGTAAGTACATTGGGAAAAAGATCGTCCAGTAAAACCCTTACCGGCTCCTTATAATTTTTTAATTCTTCAAAATCTTTAATTCCTTCAGTTAAAGAAGGAAATGCTTCTACATGCTCCAGAATACTTTTTATATAATTTCGGGAAATCTCATTTTCTTCAAACTCGAGCTGTTTTTTATACTGCTCAACAACTTTATGAAAACTAATTTGAATCTCAAAAGGTAAATTTTGTTTCTGTTCTTTCATAAATAAGTAATATCTGTTAAAATTACATATTCCGCAAGGCTTACAAATTTACAGAGTTTAAATTAACAATTTTTTATAAAATTTGGAAGGTATTGCCATGACAGATGCTTATTTTTGCTTTAAGATAAACCAATTTTTATGCGTAAAATTATAGTAATGCTGGCGGTTGCAACCGTATTTGCCTCTTGCCAGGAAGATAAAGGATATTTTATTTCTGGAAGCGCTCCCGAAATGGAAAACGGAAAGATGATTTATGTTTCTGAAATTGACGAAAACACCAATCGTCCCAAAAGAATTGATTCTACCTCTCTGGAAAATGGCGAATTTGAATTAGATCTTGAAGATCCAGAAACTCCAAATTTAAGCTTTCTTGAATTTGAAGGTTTACAGGGCAATGTGATATTTATTGCTGAAAATGAAAAAATAAACTTCAAAGTTTATAAAGATAGCATAAGAGCTTCTGAAGTAAATGGCGGAAAAGAAAACCGTTTATTGTATGAATATTTAGGGCATCTTAAGAATATAAACGAAAAAGTAACTAAAGGTCGTAACGCCATGCGAACGGCTTTCCAGGAGCAAGACAGTACTAAACTTGCAACCTTACAGGAAACTGAAACTGAAATTATAGATAACGATAAGGTTTATAAGAAAAAGGTGGTTCAGGAAAACCCAGATTCATTTGTTTCAATAATGGTGATTAGCGATATGCTTAGAATGAAATCTTACCCAACAAACGAAATAAAAGAAATGTTTGATGGCCTTTCTGAAGAAATTCAAAATACTGCCATTGGGAAACAAATTGGTCAAAATCTTGAAAAAGAAAGTAAAGTTGCGGTTGGTAGCAAAGCTCCTAATTTCACAGCTCCAACTCCAGATGGTGACGAACTTTCTTTAAAAGACGCGATGGGAAAAGTAACGGTAATAGATTTTTGGGCGGCCTGGTGTAAACCCTGCCGTGTAGAAAATCCTAACCTTGTAAGAACTTATAATAAATATAAAGACGATGGCCTTAGCGTTATTGGTGTTTCTTTAGATCGGCCTGGCCAAAAAGATCGATGGATAAAAGCTATTGAAGAAGATGGACTGCCATGGCACCAGGTTTCCAATCTTCAGTTCTGGCAGGATCCTGTTGCTCAACTTTATGGGATTAAAGCAATTCCGGCAGCTTTTGTTTTAGATGAAGAAGGTACTATTGTTGCCCGTGACCTTAGAGGTGACGATTTAGATAATAAAATTGGAGAGTTACTTAACAAAGGATAGTATTTCAGTTTTCAACACATAAAAAAAGCGCCGTAGTGGCGCTTTTTTTATGTGACAGCTGTTGAGATTCTATTCCATAAGTAACTGAAAAGAAACATTAACATCTATGCTTATTTCCATTTCGCCGGGAGCCATCGTTTCCTGGTTAGAAGCTTCATCTGCAGAACCTTTTATTCTCATAGCACCATAAACCGGCTGGTAATTATTACTACTCCCCTCACTAATCTTATAAGCTTTTCCTACGGTTTGACCCAAAGGTTTTGCAAGTGCTTCAGCTTTCTCCTTAGCATTTAACACCGCTTTTCTTCTGGCTTCAGCCTTATGTTTTTCAATCTCTGAAGATTCAAATTCAATTCCATTAATTCCGTTAAGGCCATTTTCAAGCAAACCTTTCATTATAGATTCATATTTGCCAATATCTTCCAAAGTAATTGAAATTGCCTGATTAGCTACATACGTATAGGTTTTATCATTGTAATTATAGCGCTTATTTAAATTAATATAATTAGTATTGATATTTTTTTCGGCAATTCCTTCAGATTTTAGGTACTTAATCACTTTATTCACCACCTCATCATTTTGAAATTTTACTGAAGTAGCACTTTGGCCTTCGTGTTCAATTTGGGATTTTATCGTGACTTTATCGGGTGCTACTTTTACAACTCCTTCTCCGGTAACGTGAATTCCTGGATTTGTATCATTTTGAGCTTGCATTCCAAAGCCGGTAATTACGGCCATAAGTAAGATTATTTTTTTCATAGGTGATTTATTATTAGTTGAAAGGGCTAATACAATAAGAGTACCAAATTAGATTTTTCCCATTTTTTGCATCACAAATAAAAAAACAATGGGAAGCGCAAGCAATAATACCATTAGTAAATGTTCTTCAAAAACCCAACTGGCTAGCAAAAGAGTTAATAAATATCCGCCTACCGCACCGCCAAAATGGGCATCGTGACCAATATTACCAACCTGGCGTTTCATCCCGTAAATGGTATAAAACAAATAGCCTATTCCAAAAATATATGCCGGGATGGGAATAATAAAAAATAAGCCCAACATCATATCTGGCCTTAAGAGAATGGCTGAATACAAGACGCCCATCACCGCGCCACTTGCGCCAACAGCCGTATAATGCATATCTTTTTTATGAAAGTAATATGAAAGTAAATTCCCTAAAACCAAACTGGCAAGATAAACAATTATAAAACCTACTGTTCCCAGAAAAAAAATAACCGAATTGGCGAAAAAATACAAGGTTAGCATATTCACCAAAAGGTGCGTAGTATTTACATGCAAAAAACCTGAAGTAAGAATTTGGTATTTGGCGCCGCGATTAATATCGGCAATATTAAATTTATATTTCTGAAAAAAAGAATCGTCTTTAAATCCTTTGAATGAAACCAACACATTTACACCAATTATTAAAAGGGTAACCAGGTTTAATTCTCCCATAGTAGCTTTAGTTTAGTGCCAAATATACCATATATTTGCTGAAAATTATTTTATGCAGGCTGTAGTTTTTTGGTTGGCTTACCCGCTACTTTGGCTAATTTCTATTCTTCCTTTTCCTCTTTTCTACCTGGTTTCAGATGTAGTTTACTTTATTGTTTATTACCTGATAGGATACCGTAAAAAAACAGTAACCAATAATTTAAAACTTGTTTTTCCTGAAAAATCTACTGAAGAAATTATTAAAATAAGAAAGAAATTCTATTCACATATGTGTGATATGTTTCTGGAAATGATAAAAAGTATTTCTATCTCTGAAGAGGAATTAAAAAAACGATTTGTTTACACCAATCTTGAAGAGCTTAGGCGAATAGAAAAATTAGACAAAAGTATTATGCTTATGTGTGGACACTATGCCAGTTTTGAGTGGCTTTTTGCACTACAACTGCACGATCTTAAACACAGCGCATTTGGCATTTATAAAAAAATTAGAAATCCCGGTTTTGACAAACTAATTAATGATATAAGAAGACGGTTTGGCGCCGAACTAATACAAAATTCTAAAGCAAGTTTGCGAATAGCCAATAATCAAAAAGAAGGTATTCGGGGGGCTTATGCTATGATAGCCGATCAATCTCCCAGAACATCTAGTTATAAATTCTGGACAGATTTTATGGGGAAAAAAGTTCCTTTTTATACAGGTTCTGAAAGAATAGCTACAGAATTTGATATGGTGGTACTATATCTCCATGTAGAAAAAGTAAAAAGAGGCCATTATAAGGCCTCTTTAATTAATATTTCTGATAATCCTGCTGAAACAAAAAATAATCAAATAACCTTAGATTACATTCAGCATTTGGAAAAACAAATTCGGGAAAAACCAGAATTCTATCTCTGGACGCACAAGCGCTGGAAACATGTGGGAAAAGAAATTCCCGAAAATGCTGTTGTTCGCTAAGCTATAATTTTCTCGATTTCTTTAATCATATCCTCAGCTAGTGCATCAGCTTTCGCCTGAGATTTTGCTTCGGTATAAATTCTTATAATTGGCTCGGTATTCGATTTTCTTAAATGCACCCAGTTTTCTGGGAAATCTATTTTTACTCCGTCTACGGTTGAAACTTCTTCATTTTTATACTTTTCTTCCATAGTCTTTAAAATACTGTCCACATCAATTTCTGGTGTCAACTGAATTTTATTTTTGCTCATAAAATAAGCGGTATATTCTTTTCGCAATTCAGAAACACTTATATTTTTTTCGGCTAAATGGGTTAAAAACAATCCAACTCCAACAAGGCTATCACGGCCGTAATGAGATTCAGGATAGATAATTCCACCGTTTCCTTCCCCGCCAATTATAGCATTAGAATCTTTCATTAGTTTAACAACGTTCACTTCTCCTACGGCACTGGCTTTATATTCCCCACCGTGTTTTTTAGTCACATCGCTAAGTGCCCGGGACGATGATAAATTACTTACGGTATTTCCAGGAGTTTTGGATAAAACATAATCGGCACAAGCTACCAACGTATACTCTTCGCCAAACATTTCGCCATTTTCATCAATAAAAGCAAGCCTGTCTACATCTGGATCTACTACAATTCCAAAATCGGCTTTTTCTTTTTTTACCAATTCACAAATATCGGTAAGGTGTTCTTTTAAAGGCTCTGGATTATGCGGAAAATGTCCGTTTGGCTCACAATAAAGTTCTACTACCTCAACACCCATTTTCTTTAAAATTTGTGGGATAACAATTCCTCCACTAGAATTCACCCCATCAACTACCACTTTAAAACCGGCTTTTTTAATTTTTTCGGCATCTACAAGTTTAAGTTTCAACACCTCTTCTATATGGATATCCATATAATTATCTTTCCGGGTGATGGAACCAAGACCATCAACTTCAGAAAAATTAAAATTATCCTGCTCGGCATATTCCAGAATTTTAGCACCCTCTACCCCATCCAAAAATTCTCCTTTACTATTTAATAATTTAAGGGCGTTCCATTGTTTGGGATTATGGCTTGCTGTTAAGATAATTCCTCCGTCTGCATTTTCTAAAGGCACGGCTATTTCTACGGTTGGCGTGGTTGAAAGGTCTATATCTATCACGTCTATTCCTAAACCGGTAAGAGTATTCATTGTTAATTCCTGCACCATTTTCCCTGAGATCCTGGCGTCCCGACCTACAACTACTTTTAACTTTTTATTTTCTGAATCATTCTTTAGCCAGGTTCCGTAAGCAGCGGCGAATTTTACGGTATCTATAGGAGTTAGATTATCTCCGGTTCTTCCGCCTATTGTACCACGTATTCCTGAAATTGATTTTATTAAACTCATAAGTTTATTTTATATTAAATGTTTTTTAATAGTGAACCAGCCAGGGGCGAGCTCAAAGTGTTATTTATAGATATATAAATCTCTATTATCGAGTAAAATTTTAACAAATATACAAGCCGCAGACAGGTAGCGCCAAAACTTAACAAAAATTAAACAGGAAACTACGGGATTTACGTAACTTTCAAAGATGAATTTCTTAGCACACATATATCTTTCAGGCGATAATTCACAACTAAAAATCGGTAATTTTATTGCAGATTCGGTGAAAGGAAAACAGTATTTAGATTTTCCGCCGGAAATTCAAAAAGGAATAATACTCCACCGTGCTATTGATACTTTTACAGATACCCATCCTATTGTAAGTAAAAGTGTAGAGCGTTTATTTGATCGATACGGCCATTACAGCCGGGTTATTGTAGATATATTATATGATCATTTTCTGGCTGCAAACTGGAAAGAATATTGTGAAATCCCGTTAAAAGAGTATACCGAAGATTTTTATAAACTTTTAGAGGAAAATTTTGAAGTCTTACCAAAGCCGGTTCAAAATTTTCTTCCCTATATGGTTGCCGATAACTGGCTTTACAACTACCGAGAAATAGATGGAATAGAAAAAATTCTTTTTCAAATGAACCGAAGAATAAAATATCGCGCCAAAATGCACCTTGCAGTAGAAGAACTAAGAGAGTTTTACAAAGAATTTGAGAATGAATTTAGGATGTTTTTTGAAGATTTAAGAACCTATGTGAAATCTGAAATTAAGGCATAAAAAAGAAGAGCCCAAATTGGGCTCTTCCAAAAAAATTAAATATTAGTTTTCTAATCTTGTACTACCTCAATATCATTCGGAGAAGTAATACTTGGATCATTCGAGATAACCACGTTATCTATTGCAAAATCATTTCCAGAAGCTACAGTGTTATCATCTACAAATCTGATGTCTAATGCTCCCGAGCTATTTGCTTTAACTCTAAGCGCTACCCTTGTCCAATTTGCATTATTATAAGGGACAACGATAATTTGGTCGCTATCATCTAATGGAGTTCCATCAACTTCTGCTATTAATCGGATATCATTATCCGGTGAATTAGATCCGTTATACACATTCAGAATATCGAAAGCTACGAAGTAATCCGCTCCAGGACAAACATCGTCTTGAGTAATAGAGAAATATGCTTCTACCCCCGCTTGAGTATCACCATTTAAAATAAAGAAATCATTTCCATTTTCGAAGTCAATCCAATGGTTATGAACATCGTTTGGATTACTGGTAAAGGTATATGTTCCCTCTGCCCATAGCGGTGCACTAGAATCAGTACCCCCTGGAGTCCAACCGGCAGTAGAACTAAAGTCGTATTCTGTACCAGTTACTACTCCATTACTTATAAATGTTTCACCGTCATTAAAATCATTTTCATAATAAGCTATATCTTTAAATAAACAAGGATCAGAATCGTCTTGACTCATACAAGCTCCTTCTCTAAAGTGGTAGTAGTTACTAGTTGAATCACCATCTTCATCAACTTCGTATCCTGCCCAAGTCTGATTAGTTACATCCTCTTCATCAAATACTCCAAGTCTAATTGGTCCATCTTCTACATTAATGATAGCACCACTTTCATCTACCAACCATAGCTCACCATAATATTGGTCTTCTACTCCTGGACGATCAGGTAATTGAACACAAAGAGGTGTAGCATAGGCATCACCATTGGTTTCTTCATAGGTACCCCACTCGTTTGTATCACTGTAAAGTATTGATCCCTTAGGATTTAATCCATCTCCACTGTAATTCCAAACATCAAACCTGAATTTTGCAGGAGTATGTCTTCCAGTATCTTCATCACATACATTTCCAAAAAGACATAAATAGAGAATATCTACTTCCTCAAAATCAAAGAATAGGTAACCATACCGGTAAACATAATGGTCATCATAGCACAGAACTTCTACATCAATATACTTTTTCACACCCTTTTGTAATAAAAATGAATCACTAGGCAAAGGATCACTTACAAAATTTCCATATTCTGCTGGACCATAATCCGCATGATCACTATCCCTAGGGGCTATGTAAATTATTGTTTCACCTTCTAAAACTGCAAAATAAGTTATACGATAATTTCCTTCTTCTAGTTCTAGCTCATCATTATCTCCTTCATCAGTAATCCAGGTTCCGCTGTTAGGATCATATTTTACCGGTACCTCAATTTCAAAATCACCATCAGATGGATCTTTGACTCCTTCCCAAGTGCCATCAACATCTCGTTCTAGCATTACTCTTACCTTATCTGGAGCAGGATCGTCAGAACAAACTGGTAAACCATTGTTAACGGATCCTAAATCAGGGTCCTGTTGTTTATTCATCATCGCCCTGTCAAAATCCTCCAATAGAGCGGTAAAGCCTAAAGTTGCCATTTCATCACCAGCAGGCCCATCCGGACTGTCTGGATTGTCTTCCTTACTACAGGAAGTCATTACCATCGCTAAAAGAGCGACGTAAGCCAAATAAATTTTAAAGTTTTTCATAATAAAAAATTTAGATTAATTAATAAAAGGTTTGATTAATAAGCCTGTAAAAAGAACCACCCAATGACAGGCCTATGAGTTTAATATTTAAATTTATTCTATTTCGCATATTGATTGATTATCTACGTTGGTTGCCGACACCACCATAAAAAGATTATTTCCGAAAATTTGGCCCGGATAAAATGGCTCTGAGCAACTTGTATGTAGATTATATGATGTTTCTGAAATTGTAAATTCCAATTCTGTCCATACTGAAGGAATAGGATGTCCTCCATTTGTTGCCTCCCCTGGCAACAGTATTTCTTCATTGTTATTTACAACTCCGTTAAATATTACGTAAGGAGAGTCTGGACCGTTATGAGTTACCACCAAATTAATTGCATCGTCACCTAAATATTTAACCGTTAGCTCCTTTATTTTCCCACCCTCATTGTTATCACAAGGTACGCAGTCTTCCGGTTCTTCCGGATCCTGGGGTTCTTCTTCACATTCTCCTTCGTTTTCGGTTAAATCATTTAATAAATCGAAATTACCTGCTTCATCGCAACAAGCTTCTCTAAAATGGTAGTAATAATGCTGCTGTTCTTCCTGGTATACGTTAGCAAGATCTTCAGCATCAAAACTTCCTTCTCTTATTAGAGTTTCCGTTTCGCCCTCCACGAGCCATATTTTTGCATAATATTCTTCTATTTCGGGAAGTGGAAAACAGAGTGCATCAGCATAATAATGGGTGCCGTTTTCATCACTAAAGGTCTTTCTTTCATTTTGGGCCACAACAAGCAAGTCAGCCTCATTAGAGTCTTTCCATACTTTCATTTTAAATTGCGCAGGCATATGTCTTTGATCTTCATCACATACATTGCCGTAGGTACATAGGTAAATTAAATTAGTTGTATTAAAATCGAAGAATAGATAACCAAAGGCAAAAGCATAGTGCTCTTCATAACATAATACTTCTACCGGTTGGTAATATTTTACCCCGGGACGTATCTTAACTTGTATTGGTAATGGATTATCTACGAAATTGTGATATTGAATACTTTGGGTATAATCTAAATCTCCATTAGGAATCCTGGGAGCCATATAAATAATGTCAGCCTCATCATTGCCGGCTGCAGTGGCTACCGCAAAATATTCTATGCTATACTCTCCTTCTTCAAGTTCCAGATCTGCTGACTCCTGGGTAAACCACGCATCCAAATTCCCATCATTATCCAAATCGGTTCCGTTTGGATTAACTTGAATTTCAATCTTATCCTGGTGAGAATTTTTATACCAAACCCAATTACCACTTTCATCCTTTACCTTAATAGCAACTCTAACAAACAGAGGATTCTCATTTGAACATTGTGGAATATCATAAGAATCAGAGGAAGTTTGTTTATTTAACTGGTTACGGTTGGCCAGGTCGCTTAGTACACTTCCAAAAGAAAGTTTTCCTACAGCATGAGACTCTTCTAATTCCTTACCTACTTCTTCCTTTGTACAGGAAACAACACAAAACAATATTAGAATTATTCCCAGGCTAAAACGTATAATTTTTTTCATTGCCTAAATAGTTTAATTATTTAACCTGAACTAAATCAGGTGTATTTCAATACACAGTGTAGGGGTAAATTGAGTGGGGGGAATTTTCAGGCTGGTAGGATATTGCCTTTAAATCTTAACACTAATTTATGATGAGGAATGCAACTAGTGTATGGGGAAAACCCTGTAAGATTAACCAAATTCAATTCCTGTAATTATTAGTCTTTTTCTTACAGAGATATAAAAAACTGAAAAGATCAACTATCTTTTTTGCAAAATCTAAAAGAGAACCCAGATGAAATACCATTAATCTCGATAAACTTAAATTATTTATTTTCTTCCCGGAAACGCAGAAAATCAAAACATTAAATATTCTTAAAATGCTCATCGAACATTTTAAACAACAGGAAGTAATGCACGACTTAATTTATAAAAATAAAATTAAAAAAATTCGTAGGCTTCCAATTTGATTTATATAGATTCTAATAATTGTGGAATTTAACCACAAAGGGTGTGGAAATTAGATCTACAGTTTGCAGGCCAGAAAATTATAGAAATAAAAAACCCGGAGGTTTTCCCCCGGGTTTTTATAGATACCTGTTTTCCTTTTAATTATACAAAAAACCAGTAACCATATTTAATCTCTACTTCTTTCCAGCCCCATTTAGAATTATAATACCATCTATCATAATTTCTGAGTACCGTTAATCCGTTAAGAGTATAATATTCTCCATTTACATATTTGGGTTCTGACCCATCATCTGTATACATACTTTTAATGCCAGATATATCTCCTGAAGAAAGTGCGGAACGTTGCACCTGGTAGGTGTTACCATTTGTTCTGGTTATAGTGGGCTCCCCATTCTTAGAAAAAGAATAAGCGCCATACATCATTATAGACTCAAAATCCAGGCTTGTGGTATATTCATCACCATCAAGACCACTGGCTTCGTAAGTATGAAAATTATGCTCTGTACCGCTTCTCACATTATCCAGGTGTACCGTAATATAATTATTCCTATCTACACGGCTTTGTTCGTGCCAAAGTCCTACGGCATGACCAATTTCGTGAATGGTATTCCCGGTGCTACAGTAATCAGATAGCGTTATATTCTGTCTACCGCCAATCATCCCTACATAAGAAGAACAGCCGGAGCCGGTAGTAAAGTATATGTAGTTAGATTGTCCTGACCTTTCAACAAACTTTAACGGGGTATTATTCTCCCAGTGACGTATTGCATCGTGAACCCTGTTTTTATCGGGTAGGCTGGAATTTATAGAATAATAAACGGTATTATCTGGCCACATTCCCGAAGTACGCCCTGTACTCTTTTCCTGCGGAATAGCCTCTTTGTTTTTATAAACAATAGATTGTGGGGATTTGCTTGATTGACCTTTAGGAATCAAAATATCACCCTGGTAAACATAATCATCACCATGAACTTCTACGGGCATTTTTTGACCGGCATAATAAATTTGGGAAACAGGGCCCAGATCGTTAGGAAAGGCCATTTCTGATTGTTGATCTGAGATTTCTTCTGGTTTGAGTTGCGTTTCTGCTTCTTGATTTTCTGAAATTGGATCTTTACTACATGCCAGAATCGCTAGAACAGGTAGTAACAAAAATTTGCTTTTTTTCATAAGTAGGGTTTACTTTTTTTTATGATTTAATTAATATAAATTTCATTCTGGATTTACAAAGGTCATTCCAAAAAAAAACCGGCTTTTACAACTCTAAAATTTTAATAATCAGATTCCTACAAGGATGAAGATTTTTCAGTTTTAAAACAATTTGGGAATCTATAAAACTTAATAAAAATACTTTTTCACCTCTTCCTAAAGGACTCTTTTTGCTATTATTTCAGCCAGTTTTTAATTAAAATTGAACTGCAAATTCTCAGAAACTTTTGGCCAACATACAGACTTATTTTCACTCTGTTAATTTTTTTAACAAAAAAGCTGTGCGAAAATTTCGCACAGCCTCTTTTGTAATCTTCAAGAGTGAGGATTACAAAAACCCAGTGAATTAGTCACCCCCCGGTTATAAATTTACTGGGTAATTTTATTCTAGGTATCAGATCTTGAACAAACGTTAGCAGAAAAACGAACATAGACAGTTCCAGAGAAATCTCCTGCAACTTCTACATCCACATCAGCTTCATTGGTATCCTCTGGTGCCGTTAGATCATCTTCGTATACACATGTAATTGCGTCACCCAATTCATCTACAATTTCCAACCTATAATCTTTCAGATAAAAACTGGTATTTGTATTTATAAGTAACATATCTCCGTCAGCATCAAAAGAAATCAAGCCTAATGCTACGGTTGTATTATTACCTATGAAAATTGGTAATGGTTCTGAATCTGTTATTGCTATCCACTCGGTAAGATCAGTTACATCAGTTCCGGCTACGTAAACTCTTTCACAGTCGCCAGCTGATGGTAAAGTAGGACACTCTGCAACTGAATCACCACATGTTGGATCGGGATCTCTTACACACCCAGGATTCTCATTTTCATTTAAGATATCATCTCCATCAATGTCTGAGTCACAAACGTCTCCTATTCCATCTTCATCCAGATCGGCTTGATCTGTATTGGGAGTAGCTGGGCAATTATCCTGTCCGTTAGGTATTGTATCGTTATCACAATCAGCAGCAGGATCTTGAGGATCACACTCTTCTCCATTCCCGTTTCCTGGATCATCATCGTCGCAGAATAGGATATGGAAATAATCAATAGTACCATCTTCACGAACACTCTCCATTATTTGTGACCAGGTAAGATTAAGAACAATTTCTTCCTCAGCAGGAGTTGGATAATTTCCTTCCCAATTTGATAAAGTTGCAATTATTCTTATATATTCTGTAGTACTGGTTTCATCAAACATAGGCGCTGGAACTGCGAAGCAGAAAGGATCAGCATAATAATCACCGGTATCTTCATCAAATCCATAGCTATCTTCTGGTAGATCCATGCTTGTATACAAAGTTCTATTTTCGTCTCCACCGGTATATATAACCTCAAGGCTGTAATTGGCAGTATAGTGTCTTCCATCATCATCACAATAGTTTGCAAAAATACACACTTCGTGAAGTACCTCAGGTACCAGATCAAAGAATTGATAACCATATAAATTTACCTCACGGTCATCAAAACACAGCACTTCAATATCCACATATTTTTTTGAACCTGCTCTTATTGGAAAGTTATATGGAAGACCCTGATTCACAAAAGCTCCATATTCACTGGTAGTTGCCGGTGCAGCCCAAATGACGGTAGATCCTGCATCATCTGGATCACCATCATATACCAGGAAGGTAGTGACTGAAACCGTAGCTGTTTTATCATCAGCATTTGCTACAGGAATTTTTAAATCTTCGTCATAATCAGTGAAAAAGCTTCCATCTTCGCTTAAAATAGGAACATTTACATTAATAACACCTTCCAGGTCTGTACCTGCATTATGTGTTAATTCTATATGCGCATAGGCTGGAGCGTCAGATGAACAGTCGGGAATACTTTGCTTGACCGCTGCACGGTTTACAAAGTCATTAAGGTTTGCCCCCAGACTTAATTCAGCAAAACTCTCTGAACCTGGATCGTTGATTAAGGTTCCTTCCTCATCTTTTGTACACGAGGTAAAAAAGAGGGAAAAAACGGCCACAATGGCCAGATATTTTCTTAGAAGTATCATAATTAAAGTTTTTGGATTAAATATTTAGAATGGTTAATAAACTACCGGAAGGTTTCATACCCTCCTGGTAGTTAGCTTTTCATTTTAATAGCAAGCTACGGCATGAACAATAATATAGAAGTCATTACTATAGTCTCTTGTCCAGGTATAGATAAGAGTATTTGCATCAACTTCATCATTAAGATTATACTGTCCGGGTGCAAAAACATCATTTCCTGATGGTGCAACTTCACTTAAATTAATATGAAGCTCACTTAAGCTTACTCCGGGTTCCGGTGTGATTTCCAAAGTAATATCCTCACCATTTACAGAAATCTCAGCTGTAGCTATATGTTCGCCTTTAGAAGTATTATTCTGTGCAGCACCTGCCCAAATATCGAAAGTATTACTACTTCCATCTATACCTGTTTGGTAGTGTTCTGCCCAACCCCATCGATTAGCATTTGCTAAGGTATTAAGAGCAGTATCTCCTTCCATATAAGCGGTTTCGCAGGTATCCCCACCTTCTTCAGGACATCCATTATTAGACTCTGGACCTGCCTGGTAAGGACATTCATCTTCACAATCATTTAATCCATCACTATCAGCATCTCCAGCACAATCATCTATAGGGCAACCACCGTCTAATGGATCACCGGCTTCTTCTGGACATTGATCACACCCATCTGGAATACCGTCTTCATCCATGTCTTCATCATCATCGTAGCCTTCGCATAAATCGTCTTCATTAGGTACACAGTCACCATCGGTATCCTCTTCAGTTATTGGACAATCAAGTATAGGGTCATCTCCACAGTTAAAGAAAATATGTTCATAATCTATAGTGTCATTATCACCAAAATATGATTGTACATCGTTCCAGCTTAAATAGATAATTTCAGGCTCTTCAGCACCAGGTGTTCCGTAATTATCAGCCCAACTGGCCAAAGTAACGGTTACTCTTAAGTATGCCTCAGTGTCTAACTCGTCATACATAGGAGCCGGAATTGCTAAACATAGTGGTTCAGCATACCAGTCACCCGAATTATCATCTTCGGTATTTCCGGTCTCAGGAGATCTATTGGTATATAAGTTAATATCATCCTCTCCTTCTCTTATATAATCTATATCAACATTATAATTTGCAGTATAATGTTTACCATTATCGGTACAGTAGTTAGCAAATACACAGAACTCGTATAACTCTATTGGAATAAGATCAAAGAATTGGTATCCATATAGATTTACATCTCTATCGTCAAAACATAAGACTTCAACATCCAAATATTTTTTAGATCCTGCTCTTAAATCAAAATTGATAGGTAAAGCATCATTCACAAAGTTCTTATATTCACCTTCGTCAGTTGGTGCTACCCATATAGGTGAAACACCTTCTCCTGGTTCTTCAGCATACACCATAAAAGTGGTAAGACTTACTGCGGTTGTAGTTTCGTTAGCCGGAATTGGAATTTCCAGATCTTCTTCGTAATCAGTAAAATAAGTATCACCATCAAAGAGAATAGGTACAACTACATCTTCAGTTCCCAATTCGTGGGTAAGTACTATCCAGGCATACATTGGTGTATCATCAGAACATTCCGGGATTTCATCTGAAATAGCCTGACGATTATCATTCACAAGATCATTCAAAATAGCACCTATAGAGATACTACCCATTTCCTCGTTTACAGAGGGCTCATTGGTCTCTTCTTTACTACAGGACGAAAATAACATCCCCGTAGCCACGAAAATGGCCAGCATTAATTTTAAATTCTTCATTGTTTCTATGTTTTAAAAGGAATTAAAAAGGTGTCCCAAAAACTGGGACACCTTATAAGAGTTTTAGTACTCTTCAAATTCTCCACAAGCTAGTGGTGTCATATCAGACTCATGTAACACGGCTGTTCTATTAGCTAGATTAGCAGCTGCTACCTGAGCAGGAGTTAAAGTAAAAGTCCTGGTGTAGAATAAGTTTCCAGCTCCGTCAGCTACAGGCCATACATCTCCTGTATAATCAAGATCCCAAATTGGCGAACCAAAAGCATCACAACTTGCATTTTCATGGATATGTTGTGGTACATCTCCTGGAATAAGTTCAGTAGCTGCTGTAGTAGCAGTTAATTGATTCCCCTGTAACTTCAGGTATGCAAATCCTACAGCATTTGAATCACCTAAATTCTTTAAACAGGCTTTGTAACGTTTAGCTTCTGTTCTTGGGTCATCAAATGGTGGAGGGTTATCGCCACCACATCCATAATTAAAGTGGTAATAATCCATTGTTGAATCGTCGTCTTCACTATAAAACATTCTAATTTCTTCATCAGTGATAGGACCAGCAAGAATTACTTCTCCTGCATCGTCTGAACTATACTCATCGGTATTATCTAATGTAATTTCAAAATAGTAAGTATCAGTTTCAGCGGTATCAGGTAACCAGAAACATAATGGATCTGAATAATAGTCACCAGTAGTATCATCTTCATCTACAGTATTAGATTCAGTGTAAATTGGATCTCCAACTGCTTCTGAGCCCATCCATACATTAACTGTATAACCGGCTACGTAGTGTCTACCATCTTCTGAAGGACAGAAGTTTCCAAATAAACAGAATTTAATTAGCGGAATTGGTACAAGGTCAAAGAATTGATATCCGTATAAGTTTACTTCTCTATCATCGAAACATAAAACTTCTACATCAACATATTTCTTTGAGCCGGCTCTAAGTTCAAAATTAATTGGAAGCGGATCGTTTACAAAGTTTTCATACTCACTATCTTCTTTTGGAGTAACCCAAATTGGCAATGTACTTTCACCCGGTTCTTCGGAGTACACCCAGAAATCTGTTACACTAACAGAAGTAGTAGTTTCTCCGGCAGGGATTGGAATTGCCAGATCTTCATCATAATCTGTAAAATAAGTAGTTCCATCAAAATTTACAGGAACAACTACGTCTTCTTCGCCCAAATCATGGGTTAGAATAACTCTTACATACATGGGAGCATCATCGGAACATTCAGGAATAGACTGTTTTAGTAATCCCTGTCTATCCAGGTCGTTTAAAACTGCTCCCAGGGAAATGCTCGCCATTTCTCCATCGGTTCCCACATTGTTTGTGGGTTCATCTTTACTACAAGATGCAAATAACATCGCGATAATAACGACGCTTGAAAGGTAATTTTTTAGGTTTTTCATAACACTAAAGTTTTGGTTAATAAATATTTAGAATGGTTAAAACAATATATATAAATATGACTCTGTAAAGAGCATCTTGATATATCAATACTACTTGTTGGGGGGCTCAAAAAAAATAGGCTGAGGTAAATACTAGTGAAGTGGGGTGACTAGTAATTCATATGATAAATGTAGTCTAATTCTTTCCTATCATGCTATAGGGGTTTTCTCCCCTATTTTACCGAAAAGTCTAATTTTTAGACTTTTTGATAATCTATAAGCTTATGATTTATCGCATATATTATGCTCTCCAGGATAGTATCAGAGTTGGTTCTCTTTATAATATTAGAACGATGTTTTTCTATTGTTTTTGGGGAGATAAACAACGCTTCAGATATATCTTTGGTTTTATAGCCTTTAATAAGTAATTCAATAATTTCCTTCTCTCTATTAGTGAATTTAAAATCGGTGAGCTGGCTATTTTGTTTGAAGCAATTTTCTACTTCTTCAGAAGCAGTGCCTATTCGGTCATTAATCACTTCGCTTTCTTCCATAAGATCAATAAACATGACAAATTGATGCCCAAAATTCCTGTTTAACTTAGAAAAATTAATACGGGCATTTCTCACCTTATCATTCCTTAATAGTAAGGCAGTCTTAGTGGCTGCCTTTATATGTTTACCGCGGGCAAAATTTCTTAAACTATCTTTAACCTTTTGTACATTTTCGCATTTCACGAAATCGGTAAGTTTTAAACCCTTTTTCTCTTTCACATCAAAACTTTGCTTAAAAGCATCGTTCATCGCTACAATTTCATTTTGATCCAGTAGCACTACCGGTTGGGAAATAATATTAAACATTCCCATAAAAGCGTCTTTCCAATAATTGGAAAGTGAACGGTTGCTATATACCAGTTTTACAATCTTCCCGCAAAGTGCCTCTATAGTAGGAGAGTATATAAACTCATCTACTACTTTTCTAAATCTACTTTCAGCTTCGGCCCTATATCGTTCTTCGGCATAAACAACCAGCCAGGCTTTAGTAAGAAAATGATTTGATTTAAAATTGGCGATATTCTTAAAATTCCTACCCGATCTAAAGGAAGAATAATCTAATAAGATTATATCGGGTAATAAATTAAGTGCCATGTTAAAGCCAGTATGCAAAGAGTTTGCGTGAGCTACTTCAAATTGCATACTAACACCCTCCTGAACACAGTCTACCATACTTTGTTTGTTGGTAATAAGCAACAACTGCTTTTTTTCTGTTATCATAATACATCAATTTTGCGGCTATTTAGCCAGTTAGTAAAAACTGTGGAGTAGGTCCACAAAAAATTAAATTGATAGATTTAAAACATAACAATAGAAGGGTCTGGATGTTTTAAATCTTACGTGGGGGGGGTTAAAAATAACGGGGCAAAACTGATGGGGCTAAAAACTACCTACTTGTAGGTTTAATACTTTTCTGGGGGGATGAAAAAAAATTTCATGAAGATTTGGTATCTCAAATATAGGGGATTAACCTTATTTTATGCAAAAAAATAAAGTAATATTATACTGACAATCAACAGAATAAACAAAGGATAAAAGGAGCATTATAGCCGATAAATTTTATGTTTCTAAAAATTTGTTTTTTCACCACCTTAACCACGCTAAAATTTTATTGCTAATTCCTCTTTAAAAAACTTTAAACCATAATTAACACTCCCAGAAACTTCCTTTCTTTTTAGTTAGCAACACTTTAAGTACCTTTGCCCCCTTGATAAAAAATATGGCTAAAACCGAAGAATTTATAGAGGTATTAGGGGCTCGCGTCCATAATCTTAAAAATATAGATGTTAATATTCCCAGAGAGAAACTGGTTGTGATTACCGGTCTTTCGGGATCCGGGAAGTCTTCCCTGGCTTTTGATACGATTTATGCCGAAGGCCAGCGGCGGTATATTGAAACCTTCTCTGCTTATGCCCGCCAATTTTTGGGTGGTCTGGAGCGTCCCGATGTAGATAAAATTGAAGGTCTCTCCCCTGTTATTGCTATAGAACAAAAAACCACCAGTAAAAATCCGCGAAGTACGGTTGGGACTATTACAGAGATTTACGATTTCCTACGCTTACTCTACGCGCGTGCCGGTGAAGCTTATAGTTATAAGACCGGGGAGAAAATGGTTAGCTATACCGATAGCCAAATAAAAGATCTTATTTTAAAAGATTTTAAAGGGAAAAAAGTAAGTGTTTTGGCTCCCGTGGTGAAATCCAGAAAAGGGCATTACCGTGAATTATTTGAGCAAATAGCCAAGCAGGGATTTCTTAAAGCAAGGGTAAATGGTGAAGTTAGGGACCTGGTAAAAGGAATGAAACTGGACCGGTACAAAACCCACGATATAGAGATTGTAATAGATCGCTTAAAAATTGATGATAAGACCGATGCACAAAAGCGCCTGGACGAAAGTATAAAAACCGCGATGTATCATGGTAGTGATACGCTAATTATTTTAGACCAGGAAACTGAAAATGTTCGGTATTTTAGCAGGAATTTAATGTGCCCCACAACGGGAATTTCTTATCCTAATCCTGAGCCCAATACTTTTTCCTTTAATTCGCCTAAAGGTGCCTGCCCAAGCTGTAACGGGATTGGCACTTTATACCAGGTGAATATTGATAAAATTATTCCAGATAATTCTAAGTCGATCAAAAATGGAGCACTGGCTCCTCACGGTCCGCAAAAAAAGAACTGGGTTTTTTCTCAGCTGGAATTAATTGCTGAGCGCTGGGACTTTAAACTTACAGATCCTGTTTCTAAAATACCAGATGCCGCAATGAAGTTTATACTTTACGGGGGCAAAGAGACTTTTACCAAAGAATCTAAAAGCCTTGGTGTAAACCGGGAGTTTAAGATTAATTTTGAAGGCGTAGCAACTTTTATTGAAACTACTTTTAATAATAACGATTCTACTTCTTTAAGACGCTGGGCCAAAGAATATATGGATAAAGTTGAATGTCCCGTTTGTGAAGGCAGCCGACTCAAAAAAGAATCGCTTTATTTTAGAATTAACGATAAAAATATAGCCGAACTTTCTTTAATGGATATTGAAGATTTGGCTAAATGGTTTGTTGGGTTAGAGAAAAAGCTAAGCGAAAAACAAAACAAAATTGCTGCTGAAGTTATTAAAGAAATTAGAACGAGAATTGGTTTTCTGGTAGACGTTGGGCTTACCTATCTTTCCCTTAACCGCGGTTCTAAATCGCTTTCTGGCGGAGAAGCACAAAGAATTAGACTGGCTACACAAATTGGTTCCCAATTAGTAGGTGTTCTTTATATTTTAGATGAACCTAGTATTGGTTTACATCAGCGTGATAACGAAAAACTTATTAATTCACTTATTTCTCTAAGGGATATTGGCAATTCTGTGATTGTGGTAGAACACGATAAAGATATGATAGAACGCGCCGATTATGTGATTGATATTGGGCCCAGAGCCGGAAAACACGGTGGTGAAATTATAAGTGAAGGCCCGCCTTCAGAATTATTAAAACACGATACGCTTACTGCTTCCTATCTAAACGGAACCAAAGAAATTTCAGTTCCTAAAGAAAGAAGAAAGGGAAATGGAAAGCATATAGAACTAAAAGGAGCAACCGGAAACAACCTTAAAAATGTTTCTATTAAAATTCCTTTAGGGCAAATGATTGCGGTTACGGGAGTTTCGGGAAGTGGAAAATCTACGCTTATCAACGAGACGCTTTATCCTATTATGAATGCCCATTATTTTAATGGCGTAAAAGAACCAAAACCATATAAAAGCATTAAAGGTCTTGATAATGCCGATAAAGTAATTGATATTAACCAGACACCAATTGGTAGAACTCCAAGATCTAACCCAGCTACGTATACTGGCGTATTTTCAGAAATTAGGAGTCTTTTTGCAAAAACCCCCGAGTCGCTAATTCGTGGTTATAAACCCGGAAGATTTAGCTTTAACGTAAAAGGCGGCAGATGCGAAACTTGTAGAGGTGGTGGATTACGTGTTATTGAAATGAATTTCCTTCCGGACGTTTACGTAGAATGTGAAACCTGCCAGGGAAAACGCTTCAATCGAGAAACTCTGGAAATTAGGTACAAGGGAAAGTCGATTGCTGATGTTTTAGAAATGACCATCAATGATGCAACCACTTTCTTCGAACCAATTCCCAAAATATATAGAAAATTAAAAACCATAAAAGATGTTGGTTTAGGGTATATCACGCTTGGCCAACAAAGTACCACGCTATCTGGAGGGGAGGCCCAGCGAATTAAACTTGCTACAGAACTTTCAAAACGTGATACGGGAAATACTTTTTATATTTTAGACGAGCCAACCACCGGTTTGCACTTCGAAGATATTCGGGTATTAATGGATGTTTTAAACGAATTAACAAATAAAGGAAACACCGTACTTATTATAGAACATAATATGGATGTAATAAAAATGGCCGATTATATAATTGATATTGGTCCCGAAGGCGGAAAAAATGGCGGAAAAGTTATCGCTAAAGGCACCCCAGAAGAAGTGGCCAAATCAAAAAAGAGTTATACTGCCGGTTTCCTTAAAAAAGAATTACACTAACTATATTAATTATAATATGAATAAAAATCTTAAAAATAAAGCCTGGAACGAAATTAAAACAAACGATTCATGGGCCATATTTAAAATAATGGGCGAATTTGTAAATGGCTACGAAAAGCTAAGTCAAATTGGTCCCTGTGTTTCAATTTTTGGTTCAGCCAGAACCAAACCAGATCAAAAGTATTATAAACTAGCTGAAAAAATATCAAAAAAAATCGTTGAAAACGGCTACGGCGTAATTACAGGTGGTGGCCCGGGAATTATGGAAGCCGGTAATAAAGGTGCTCATCTTGGAGGCGGAACTTCTGTAGGATTAAATATAGATTTACCTTTCGAGCAACACGACAACCCATATATTGATAATGATAAAAGCCTGGATTTTGATTACTTTTTTGTTAGAAAAGTAATGTTTGTAAAATATTCACAGGGATTTGTAGTTATGCCGGGCGGTTTTGGAACTTTAGACGAACTTTTTGAAGCCATCACCCTTATTCAAACCCATAAAATAGATAAATTCCCTATTATTTTAGTAGGAAGGGATTTTTGGGGAGGTCTTGTAGACTGGGTTCAAAAAACACTTTTAGATACCTTTCAAAACATTAGCGCTCCAGATATGGATCTTGTTCAGGTTGTAGATACCGAAGATGAAGTTATTGAAATTCTAAACGAATTCTACGGGGAATATAATCTTAGCCCTAACTTTTAATCAAATCTTAAGAAGGGAAAAAAACTTTGATTATATTTAGCTCGAATTCTGTGTTACGTTAAATATATTCCCATTGAGATTTTATCTGTTTTATTTATTTTTTTTTGTGGGAATTGGATGGGGTTTTGCACAAAACTCCATCTCATTACAAGCTCACTTAAACGATAGTACACATACTTTTACCATAGAGCAGGAATTGGTGTATACTAACTCCAGTAACGATACTCTTACCCAAATTTATCTTAACGATTGGGCAAATGCCTTTAGTGCAAAAGACACTCCCCTTGCAAAACGTTTTGCCGAAGAATTTGCGAGACGCTTCAGGTTTGCTAAAAATGAAGAGCGAGGTACTACCTATATTAATAAACTCAGCAATACCGAAGATGAAGCCTTAATTTGGGAACGCCCATACCTGGCCCAGGACCTTATTAGAGTTAAACTTTATAAACCTTTACTACCCGGTAATAGTATCACCATTAATTTAGATTACCAGGTAAAGATTCCTATAGATAAATTTACTCGTTACGGGGTAGATTCAAATAATAATTATAAACTCCGGTATTGGTATATTACTCCTGGCGTTTACAAAAACGGAAATTGGGAAGTTTACAGCCATAAAGATTTAGGCGATCAATATAATGCAATGCATGATGTTGAAATTACCCTTACCACTCCACCTAAATACTATGTAGGCTCGGCGCTGGATTTTGAAGGTGTTAGTACGAGTAATGGCTCAAAAACCGTAAAACTTTCAGGGAAAGATCAATTAGACACTAAATTATACCTAACCAACTCTTTCATTTTTGAGTCTATTAGAACCGAAGATCACGAAATATTTACAAATGTAGATGATGATGAACTTCAGCCTGAAATAAAAAGAATTTTATTAGATCGTATTTTAAAATACTATAACAAAAGACTTGGGGAATATCCTCATCAAAACATTTTTGTAACACGGGACGATTATTTAATAAGTCCTATTTATGGTTTAAACCAATTACCTGGCTTTATTCGTCCTTTTCCAGATGGTTTTCAATACGATATTAAGCAGTTTAAAACCATTACTAATTATTTGCTAAAAAATTCGGTGCACATTAATCCGCGGAAAGAACAATGGGTTCATGATGCCATCCTGGTTTCTTTAATGATAGATTATGTAAATGAGTATTATCCTAATATGAAACTTTTAGGAAACCTAAGTAATATTATTGGTATACGATGGTTTCACGCAGCAGACTTGGAATTTAACGACCAGTACCAGTTTCTTTATATGAATATGGCAAGAATGAATTTAGACCAACCGCTTAGAACCGCGCAGGATTCCCTGGTTAAATTCAATAAAAATATTGCTAATGCCTATAAAGCAGGAGTGGGCTTAAAATATCTTGAAGATTACCTGGAAAATGATAAAATAAAAGAAGCTGTTAAAGATTTCTACCAGGAAAATAATATGCGTCCCAGTACTGCAAAAGATTTTGAGGAGAGCTTAAAAAGCCATGCAACAAAAGATATTTCGTGGTTTTTCCAGGATTATGTAGACTCCAATAAAAAAATAGATTTTACCATTCAAAGACTAAATAAAACAAAAGATTCGCTGCGGGTAACCATTAAAAATAAAAGAAATACCAATTTTCCTATTTCTTTATATGGTTTAAAAGATGGAGAAGTAATCTTTAAAAAATGGGTAGATAATATAGATAAAACCAAAACAGTTGAAATCCCAAGGCAGGGTGTAGACAGGCTCGCATTAAATTACGAACAAAATATTCCGGAATTCAATCAACGGGATAATTATAAAGCGGTGACTAAACTCTTTAATAAACCGCTTCAGTTTAGATTACTTCAGGATATAGAAGACCCCCGGTATAACCAGTTGTTTTTTATGCCAGAATTTAATTATAACCTCTACGATGGTATTTCTATTGGGCCCAAATTGTATAATAAAACAGTACTTTCTAAAACCTTCAATTTTAATATTTCACCTAAATATGGTTTTAATAGTGAAACCATAGTTGGATCGGCCTCTTTTAGCAATACCCACCAGTTTGAAAATAAGGAACTCTACAAAATTTCTTACGGTATTGGAGGCACGCGCTATTCATATGGCTACGATCTCTTCTATGAAAAATATACTCCATTTTTAAGTTTTTCTTTTAGAGATAAATATTTACGGGATAATGAGCGTCAAAATCTGCTAATTAGAAATGTAAATGTAAGGCGGGATAGCGATCCTGATAAAACTTTAGACGAACCCAATTACAATGTTTTTAATATTAATTACAGGTACAGTAAGCCTCATTTAGTAGATTACTACAGTGCTTCTTTTGATTTTCAACTGGCTGAAAAATTCAGTAAAATTTCTATGAGCCTGGAATATCGAAAACTATTTAGAAATAATCGGCAAATAAATCTTCGCTTATTTACCGGTACATTTTTGTATAGCGATAATATGGAAACCGATTATTTTAGTTTTGCCTTAGATCGCCCTACAGATTATCTTTTTGATTATAATTACTACGGAAGAAGCCAGGGCTCCGGTCTATTCAGTCAGCAAATTATAGTGGCAGAAGGCGGGTTCAAATCTCAATTACAGCCTGAATATGCCAACCAATGGCTAACTACTTTAAATGCCAGTACTAACCTATACAAATGGTTTTTTATATATGGCGATGTAGGTTTGGTTAAAAATCAGCACCAAAATGCGCGGTTTTTATACGACTCTGGGGTACGCTTAAGTTTAGTAGACGATTATTTTGAAGTTTTCTTTCCTGTTTATTCCAATTTAGGCTGGGAAGTAGCCCAGGAAAATTACGATCAGAAAATAAGATTTATTGTTTCCTTAGATATAAATACATTAATTAGGTTATTTACCCGTCGCTGGTATTAACAAATATTTAAATGCTTAGGTAATTCTTAGCATTCTTCAATTCAATTACATATTAATCAGTATTTACTATTAAAACTGATATTTCATTTGAGTAAATACAATAAAAATCCTTTAAAATATACTTTTCTTAAAATATTTTGATTTTAATGAATTGTGTACAATCTAAGTTTTCGTTACATTTGTTATTATTCATAAATTACGTTCATGCAAAGCGAAACAAAAACTAAAGATTCAATTTCATTTGAAGATTTCAAGGCCGAGGTGCTGGCAGATTACAACATTGCCGTTACCAGCCGGGAATGCAGCCTCCTGGGAAGACGTGAAGTGCTTACCGGAAAGGCTAAATTCGGGATCTTTGGCGATGGAAAAGAAGTGCCACAGCTTGCAATGGCAAAGGCTTTTAAAAATGGTGATTTTAGGTCTGGTTACTATCGTGATCAAACTTTTATGATGGCCATTAATCAATTTAGCATAGAACAATTCTTTTCCGGTTTGTATGCCGATTCTAACCTGGAGAATGAACCAATGTCTGGCGGAAGACAAATGGGAGGACACTTTACCACTCACAGCCTTAATGAAGACGGTAGCTGGAAAAACCTGATGGAACAAAAAAACTCCAGTGCAGATATTTCTCCTACCGCCGGTCAAATGCCAAGACTTTTGGGACTCGCACAGGCTTCTAAAATATATAGAAACGTAGCAGGTATTCCATCTGAAAAATTTTCAGAAAATGGAAATGAAATTGCCTGGGGTACTATTGGAAACGCCAGTACCAGTGAAGGTCATTTTTGGGAAACCCTAAACGCTGCCGGCGTTATGCAGGTGCCTATGGTTTTAAGCGTATGGGACGACGAATATGGAATTTCGGTACACGCGAAACATCAAACTACAAAAGAAAACATATCTGAAATCGTAAAAGGTTTCCAAAGAAATGAAGATGAAAAAGGCTACGAAATAATCGTAGTGAATGGCTGGGATTATGTAGCGCTAATTGAAGCCTACGAAAAAGCCGAAAAAATAGCCAGAAAAGAACATTGCCCGGTACTTATTCACGTGGTAGAACTTACACAGCCGCAAGGGCATTCTACCTCTGGTTCTCACGAGCGTTACAAAAATGAACAACGCCTTTCCTGGGAACGTGAATACGACTGTAATGTAAAGTTTAGAGAATGGATTCTTGAAAACAATATTAGCACAGATGAAGAGCTGCAAAATATTGAGAAAGAAATTAAGCGCAAAGTAAGAGAAGGCAAGAAAAAAGCCTGGAACAACTATTTACAGCCTACAAAAGAAAAGCAAAAAGAGTTACTCGCGGTACTATCTAAACTGGCAAAGAATACCGAAGAAAAAGAGAGTGTAGTTAAACTGGCAAAAGATCTTAACTCAAATAAAGAACCGCTTAAAAAAGTTCTTGCAGTTGTTGCAAGAAAAACTTTAAGAGCTGTTAGAAAAGAAAATTCAGAAGAAAAATCCCAATTACTGGATTGGTTCACAGATTTTGAGAAAGATATGGCGAATGATTATAACAGTCATTTATATATCGAAAATAAAGGAGTTCTTTCTGAAGTTTTACCGGAATATGATGAGGATTCAGCTGAAGTTGATGGAAGAATTATTTTAAGAGATAACTTCGACCAGATTTTTGGTAATATTCCTGAAACATTAATTTTTGGTGAAGATGCGGGTGAAATTGGCGATGTAAACCAGGGACTGGAAGGTCTTCAAAAAAAATATGGAAAACTACGGGTAGCCGATGTTGGTATTCGCGAAGCCACTATTCTTGGCCAGGGCATAGGAATGGCAATGAGAGGTCTTAGACCAATTGCCGAAATTCAATACCTGGACTACGTGATGTACGCCTTACAGGGAATGAGTGATGATTTGGCAACCTTACAATACCGTACTAAAGGAAAACAAAAAGCTCCACTAATTATAAGAACTCGTGGTCACCGTTTAGAAGGAATTTGGCACAGTGGTTCACAAATGGGTGGAATTTTAAACCTGGTACGCGGTATGTATGTTTTAGTACCGAGAAATATGACTAAGGCTGCAGGTTTTTATAATACTTTACTGGAACAGGATACCCCTGCATTATTAGTAGAATGTTTAAACGGTTACCGTTTAAAAGAGAAAAAACCGAGTAACTTACCCGATCTTAGAACACCAATTGGTAAGGTTGAAACGGTAAGAGAAGGTAGTGATATCACTTTAATTTCTTATGGTTCTACTTTAAGAATAGTTTGCCAAACTGCTGAAGAATTAAGCGAATATGGAATTAATGCAGAAGTAATAGATGCACAGTCTCTACTACCTTTTGATTTAGATCACGACATTGTAAAAAGTGTAGAAAAAACCAACCGACTTCTAGTTATAGACGAGGATGTTCCGGGAGGAGCTTCAGCATTTATTTTAGATAAGGTTTTAAATGAACAAAACGCCTGGAGATACCTGGACAGTAAACCGCAAACCCTAACCGCTAAGGAACACCGCCCGGCTTACGGGACTGATGGTGATTATTTTAGTAAACCTTCAGCAGAAGATATTTTTGAAAAGGTTTATTCGATTTTTAATGAAGTAAACCCCGAGGAATATCCGGCGATACGATAAATCTTGTTAATTGTTTAAATGAGAATCCCCAGTCTAAAATTAGATTGGGGATTTTTGATTTTCTGATATTTCAGTTAGTAGGGGTTCTGGAAATTTACAGCCAATTAAATTCACTGATTCTAAAGCCCCTAAAACAATCATCTACACAGCCTGTTTCAACAAAACCACAATTGGAGATTATTCCGGCTTCATCTGTATTAAAATAAATCTCATTATCTGCTTTATTAATATTTAAATAATCAGATAGACAGGTTTGATATAATTCATCTATGAGCAAAGGATCAAAACCTTCAGAATTACTACCAATTTCCTCACCGGTTTCTGTATAAGATTTAATTTCCACTTCTACCATTTCACCCTCGTCGCTATATGTCTGTTCATAATAAAGATATTCCCTTTTACTAATAATACCATCTTTTACCGATATGATTGTTCGGTTACCAAATCCGCTCCAGGAAATAAAACTAATTGTATAACTATAAGAATTTCCGTTAATATTCTTGAGCTCACTCCACACCTTCTTACTTTCATTATAACTAACCCCGCTCTCACCAGTAATTGCACTATTATTATTTTCATTCTCAGAACAAGAAAAAAGCACTAGGAAAAAAAGGAAAAAATTTGAGATTTTCATACAGTATTTATTGAATGTCTTCATAAAAGATGCAAAAATGTGCTAAAGGTTGCGTAAAGTTTTATAAAAAAAAGGATTTTTATCACTTTTTACCTTCTCACATCCAGTGTTTCGAACTAACCTCTGCCTTATATAATACATAATTTACGTATTGAATTATACCAATATTCACCGCATAAAACTTAAGATCACCACCTGCGGTATGAAAAACTACATTTACCAGGTTCTTTCTGCGGTACCAAATAGGCTGCTTTACACTTATAGATTGAATCTTAAATAATTCCAGGGTTTCTTCGGTTTTGTTCCAAAAGCCGGTTTTCTTCTGTAGAAATTCTTCGGTGATTATAAGTTTACGGGCTCTAAAAGCGAGTATTTGTAAAGTTAAAGCTGCGATAGTATATACTCCCGCTATTGCTAAAACAGCACCTAATTTTAGGTTTATAAAGTCTAAAAAATACCAGAAGGCAAGAAAAAGAACTACCGGTAACATTGCCAGGGAAATTTTTCTGAATAATAATAATTTATCTGGTCTAAAGGTTGTGCTGAAACTAGATTTAGAAGATTCTGGATATAAAAAATATTTTATTTTTTCTACAATTTCTTTTCCAAGACCCGGAATCTTTATTTTATTCTTCTGTAGTTCATTTTCACTACTTGATAAAGAAATTTGGGCCTCATAAAGATTTAAACGCTCCTGGACCGGGTTTGTTTTAATTCGCATTAACTGAAGCCGTCTCGGTTGCAGGGAAACCTTGGTATTGGTTTTCAACCCCATCTCCACCTCCATTTTATCCCTATTCTGCTGAATAGTCAAACCATAATATTTGATAAAAACTTCAATAATCGTAATACTAATACTTAAAAGTAAAAGCAACACAAAAAGGATCGCTAAAAAACCGATAGATTGTAAAACCCCGGAAAACTGATCAAAATAAACCTCTACATCTTCTACCTGATCTTTAAAATAGGTATTTACCCTATTATAAATAGTCATTACAAAGGCAAACACTAACGAAAGCCCGCGTAAATAATTAGTACTAATCCCAATTTTAAGGAGCGTGAGAAATCCTACTTTATGAGTCCAAAAAACCTCTTTATTTTCCTCTGTTTTTTCAGATTCTTCTTCTAATGAAGTCTCCTCGGTTTTTTCAGCTTTCGCTTTTAATAAGATTTTTGAAATTTTATTGGCATCCTCTTCAGAAACAGCTTTTATTTCAACTTCTTTAAGATTACTCCCGGCAGTTTCTATTACCAGGCTGTAAACCTTGATTATTCGTTGAAGAATAGAACGTTTAAAATAAACCTGCTGAATTTTATCAAAAGGAATCGCAGTATTTTCGGTAGAAAAAATCCCTTTTTCTAATACAAATTCCTCCCGCTTATAATCTATATAAAAAATAAATTTGCGATAGTACAGGTAGCTATAGATAAGGGCTAAGAACCCAATTAAAAGCAATGCAAGACCAATATAAATTAAAGTCGTTCTACTGGGGCCACTAACCAACAAATACGCGACCACCGCCCAGAAAGATCTAAATAATTTATAAATGCTGGAAATAAAAATAAGAAGAATACCGGCTATAGATTGGCGCTGGGGATTGCTGTAGGCTTCAGGATTCATCATTAGAAATCTTAACCGCAATAGCTTCTTTTAATTGCACAGCCATTTCGGGTTCTAAACCGGGAATAGAAATATCGCTTGCGCCTCCACCTGCAGTAAAAATATTAAGGCTGGAAATTCCTAAAAGCTTATCCCAAATTCCTCGTGAAATCGATGCGTGCTGCACTCGGTTAAATGGAATTACGGTGATTTTACTAAAAACAAACCCTCTTTTATAAATAATGTCTTTTTCCCTAATCGCATATCCCAAACTCTGAAGCAATTTATAATTATTCCAAAATCTAAATATAAAAGCGACTAATACAAAGCCAAAAATAATCCCCGACTGAGCATAATTTAGCTGAAAAAACCAAAACACTCCCAGTGCAATAGTCAGAACGAGCATAAAAATGCCCGTCTGAATATTCATTTTTATAAGATATTTAGACGAAACTGAAGAAAAAGCTACCTGCTCATATTGGGGCAGGGAAGCTAAATCTATTTGTTCGTTACTAAAGTCCTTGGCTACGGGATCCATTTTTTGTCAAAATTTGGTTTTCTTTTTTCCAGAAAAGCATCACGACCTTCTTTAGCTTCATCTGTCATATAGGCAAGTCTGGTAACTTCTCCTGCAAAAACCTGCTGGCCCACCATTCCGTCATCGGTCATATTCATGGCGAATTTCAACATTTTAATGGAAGTTGGTGATTTTGCCATAATTTCCTGCGCCCATTCGTAAGCAGTATCTTCCAACTCATCGTGCGGAATAACCGCATTCACCATCCCCATTTCGTAAGCTTCCTGTGCCGAATAATTTCTTCCGAGGAAAAAGATTTCCCGTGCCTTCTTCTGCCCTACCATTTTTGCCAAATAAGCTGAACCATAACCGGCATCAAAACTCGTTACATCGGCATCGGTTTGTTTAAAAATAGCGTGTTCTTTGCTGGCAAGAGTTAAATCGCAAACTACGTGCAAACTATGCCCACCTCCTACTGCCCAGCCAGGAACTACACAAATTACAGCCTTTGGCATAAACCGTATTAGACGTTGAACTTCCAAAATATTCAATCTATGATAACCGTCTTCACCTACGTAACCCTGGTGCCCACGTGCTTTTTGATCTCCACCGCTACAAAACGCCCATTTTCCATCTTTAGTAGAAGGACCTTCGGCCGAAAGTAAAACGCAGCCAATTTCAGTATCTTCGTGTGCATTATGAAAGGCATCTAAAAGTTCTGAGGTTGTTTTTGGCCTGAAAGCATTGCGAACATCAGGTCGGTTAAAGGCTATTCGCGCCACGCCACCCGATTTTTTATAAGTTATATCTTCGTATTCTTTTACAGTTTTCCAGTTGATTTCACTCATAGGTCTTTATTTTATTCAAAAATAAGCTTTTCAATTTATCTTAATATATTTGCGTTGCAAATAGATTTGCATTGTTTTTGCTATATTAAAGACAAAAGCCCTAAAAATGAAATTTCGCTTTCTATTTCTAAGTCTGTTTTTATTCTGCATAACTTCGGTTTCTGCCCAGGAATACTGGGATGTTGCCGATTTTGAAATTAGCAATTACAGTATAGAGCCTTCCTGGAGCGACCTTAGTTTTGGACAGCAATTCTTTAAAGGAGATTTTGATCTTCCAAGCGGCGAATTTATAAATGTAGATGATGGAAAACGCGCTAGCGTAGATATGGTTGGGATTCTTGAAAGCCAACGTAATATGAAAAAACGCACTGTAGATATCGGTTCGCCGTTACCTACAACAAATCAAAAGAAGAAAGCTTTCGAAATTTCAAACAATTACAGGCTTAGGGATAATGACGAGGTATATAATGATGCTTTAAACTCTAATCCTTATTATCAGAACCAGCGAATTTATCAAAATGCACTTCACAGGCAAACCCAGCGAAGAATGTATTACGGTTCCCAATATTATTCGCCCCGGGGACGCTACTTTTACTAATCTTCTTTCAGATAAATTCCGTCGTCTTTAATATCAATTTTTCTTTGCTTATAAAGATTTCCGGCAGCACGCTTGAAACTCTTTTTGCTAATGCCTAACTGACTGTGAATAGCTTCAGGAGAAGATTTATCGGTAAGGTTCAAATAACCTTCGGTTTTCTTTAATTTATCGAGAATAAGCTCGGCATTTGGTTCAATACTCCGGTAACCGGGCCTTTGTAAACTCACATCAATTTTCCCATCGGGACGGGTTTTAGTGATAAATCCGCGCATTTCATCACCCACGTTTATTTCCTGAAAAACATCGTCGTGATAGATCAAACCTAAATGCAACTGATTGATAATTACATTATAGCCTAAATCACTTTTATTACTAATTATAAGATCTACCTCTTCAAAAGGCTCTATGGTAAGTTCAGAATTATCTAAAAAAGCATGAACCTTGCTTGAAGCAACCAAACGATCTGTTTCTTCGTCTAAATAGCAAAAAATAAGATAGCGGCCACCTTTTTTCATTGGGTAAGCCTGCTCTTTAAACGGAACAAATAGATGTTTCTCCAATCCCCAATCTAGAAAAGCTCCAAATTCGGTTACCTCTACACATTTTAGAAATGCAAATTCATCTAGTTTTACCAGGGGTTCTAAAGTGGTTGCAACCGGTCTTTCTTCGTGATCCAGGTAAATAAAAACCTCAATTTCATCCCCTATTTCAAAAGTTTCGGGGATATATTTATTTGGAAGCAAAACTTCATTTCCTTCAGTATCTGTTAAGAAAAGTCCGGGTTCGGTTTCTCTAACAATATTAAGCGTGTGATTTTCGCCAATTCTAAGCATAATCTATATTTTGAAGTGCAAATATACTTTATATTTTACGCCTTTTCTATAAAACAGGAAAATCCGTCTTTCACCCTCGAAAAACGGATTTTTAAAATATTTAAACCCATCATTTTATTTAAAAACACTTTCTTTTTTAAAGTATTTTGTAAGTAAATAATAGACTACCGCGCGATATTTATTTCTATTAGATTTACCATATTTTTCCATTACGGCATTTAAACCTACATCCAGTTTTTCGTCATCTTTAAGTCCTAATTTTTTAATTAGGAAGTTGCGTTTTACGGTTTCCATTTCAGATTCTGAAGAACTGGAAACGGTTTCCGCGTCGCTTCTAAAAATACTGGGGCCGCAGGATTCGGTTACTTTTCTAAGCAAATCAACATCGGGTTCTTCGCCAGTTTTGTCTTTTACATCCTGAATGTATTTACCTACTTTTTCATCGGTTTTTGTACTCATAATTAAGAATTTTTTGATTATTTCCCACCAAGTTACTTAAATGAGTGTTTTTTTACGAATTTAAATTCTTAAGATTTCATAAAACTGAAGTATTCCAGCAGCACTTCATCGTTAATCTTTCTTGGGGTAAAAATTTCCAAGATTTTAGGTTGACTCGAATCGCTAAAAAAACCTTTCAATTGCTCATTTATTTCTTCGGAAGTTTTAGCAGAACAGTATTCAAATCCATACATTTCACTTAAGGATTTTGCCTGAAGCTGATGTGTGGTTTCAAAATAAGTCTCAAAATTCTCGGTGTGCTTATTTCCAGGTAGGATCCTGAAAATACCACCACCGTTATTATTTAAAATTATTATCCTGAAATTCTTAGGAATATAATTATTCCAAAGTGCATTGCTATCATAGAAAAAACTTAAATCACCTACAATCATTAGCGTGGGCTCCCTTTTTAAACATGCCGCGCCAACTGCAGTAGAAATACTCCCGTCTATCCCGCTAGTACCGCGATTACAAAAAATACGCAAGCTTTCTTTCCATTTAAACAATTGTGCATAGCGAATGGTTGAACTATTCCCCAGGTGTACAATATAATTCTCTGGTACGCTGGGAATAATTTTCTGCATCGCTTTTAGATCTGAATACACAATCTCGTTCATATACTCCTGGTGCCGAACCTGTCTCCTGCTTTTTACCTCTTTCCAGAATTTTCCATAATCACTTTCGGATTTTTCAGTAAGGGGAAAGAAATGTGTGAAAAATGAATTTACAGTGGTTTCAAAATGTTTGTTTAAACAGAAAAAAGTGTTGTATGCTTTTTTAGGATCAATATGCCAGTGTTGCTGGGGCTGGTAATTTCTTAAAAATGCTTTGATCTTTTTGGAAACAATCATTCCGCCAAAAGTGAGTAAAATTTCCGGCTGAAGCGTTTTAAATAATTCTTCCCTGTTTTCATCTTTCTCAATAGGACCAATAAGAGTATCAATTCTAGTAAAAAATTCGGGATGATTTAAATTGGAGGTAGTTTCCGTCAATACAATAACCGAATCGTCTTTGGCCAGTTTTTCCAAATATTGCTGTTCAACAATATTGGGCTGTGCAACGCCAACGATCACCATTTTTCGCTTTGCTTTGTTCCAAAGTTCGGCATAACCGCCTAATTGACTTTCGGTATAGGTTCGTTCTTTAATTTCTGGCAAAATCTGGATAGGATTTACCTCAACATTTTCTACCAAATCGTACAAAGGCTCATAAAAAGGAACATTTATATGAACCGGCCCCTTCTCTTCTATCGCTTTATTTAGCGCCAAATTGACTTCCCGCTCATTATGTTTCTGCGATTCAAATTGTTTTTGCTGAAGCTTTTTATCGGTTGCTTCAGAATCTAAAACTAATTCTGAATGTAAATTAGCCGAATATAAAATATGGTTTTCAAATACATTTTTCTGCCTAATTGTTTGTCCGTCGCCAATATCTATACGTTCAATAGGCCTATCTGCAGAAATAATCACCAAAGGGATGTCACTATAAAAAGCTTCGGCAATCGCCGGATAATAATTTAACAATGCAGAGCCAGAGGTACAAACCAGCGCCACCGGTTTTTGTAATTGCTGCGCCATTCCTAACGCATAAAAAGCCGCACAGCGTTCATCTACGATGCTGTAAGGTCTAATGTCGGAATGGTGCGTAAAACCTATGGTTAGAGGCGCATTTCTTGAACCTGGAGAAATCACCACGTGATTTATATTTTTAGCCACACAAAGGGCTACAATAGATCTGGCAACTGGTATTTTGGAGTATTTCACAAAGTTTATTTTGTAGAGTTGAATCCCAAACTTCACAGGTTTTAAAAACCTTTGAAGTCTATAATTTTGATATAAGGTCAACCTGAACTTGTTTCAGGTTCTAAGCTAATTAAAAACCTAGATTCTGAAACAAGTTCAGAATGACGACAGGCAATTTAATTTCACCCAAAATTACAATTTCAAAAACATTTTGGGAGCAGGTTTTGACCTTATTTAACAAGTACAGATTTTATGGTATGCGATTTATTTACGGTTTCCTGCCATTCATCTGCAGGACTGGAATCTTTGGTAATCCCACCACCAATAAATAACCTGGCTTTTCCGGCTTCCAATTTCATACAACGTAAATTCACAAAAAGGGAAGTTTGTTTCAGGATGCTTCCATAAGCTTGATTTTCCTGATTTCTACGATTGTTATTTCGCTTTACCTCCTTTTTCATATTCAATTCTCCCAAAAAACCTGAATAAAATTCGCGATTATAAGCTTCATGCTCTAAAATAAATTGTTGGGCTTTTTTCTTCGGAAGTCCGCATACAGCCGGAGTTGGGTGTAAAGCAAAAATCAAGCTTTTAAGACTGGATTTTTCAGGATCTAACATTCCTGTAATATCGGTCTGTAAATGCAGCAAATTCCCAGCTTTGGAAGTATAGGGCTCAGATTTATGAATACTCCCGGAAACTTTATTTTCCAGATTTTCCAAAATCGAATCGGTAACAATTTGTTGTTCCTCAATTTCCTTTTCTTCCCAGTTTACAGATGAAGTTCCTTCAAAGGCCTGGGTTCCGGCCAGAGCCATAGTTTTGAATTTTTCACGTTCTACGTTTAAAAGAGTTTCTGGCGTGGCACCTAACCAAATCCCGGTTTGAGGATGAAACCAGAAATACACAAAAGCAGTTTTATATTTTTTAAGCAAATTCTTAAAAATCTCTATCGCTTTAAGTTGGGTTTGCACGTCTTCCTTACGTGACAAAACCACCTTTTTCAATTCTCCTTTTTTTATGGCTTCAATTCCGTTTTCAACCAATTCTTCGTGTTTAATTCTGGCTTTGGAATTGGTATAAGCAGGGGGAAATTCCTGATTTTCCTTTTCTACTTCTTCAGAGCTTTCAGCCGAATATTCTGTAGTAATTATTTCGGCATTTTCTGAAGGGATTAAAATTGCGTTTTTAGTATTTTCAAAGGGAGCAAAAACAAATCCATTTTCGGTAAAATCGTCGGTTTTATATGTTTCAGCTGAATCCTGAAGCAAAGCTTTGGTCAATTCGTTTTTAGATCCGGGGTTTCTATAGGCTACAAAAGGATTTCCGCTTTGAATTTGTTCTTCCAATTTTATAAAAAACTCTTCGTTGTTCATTTTCTATTTCTTTTTTGGCAATGCTATGGTAGTAAGTTTTACGATAGAAATCAGGTTATTGGCTTCGTCGGTAATTTTTATTTCGCACAACTGCGTTGTTCGGCCTTTATGAATAAAAGAAGCCCTGGCAAACACAAAACCTTCAGCAATACTTTTTAAATGATTTGCAGAAATTTCAATACCGCGAATAAAAAACTCCTCAGTATCTAAAAAAACATAACTGGCCATACTGCCAACACTTTCAGCCAAAGCTACGCTGGCACCACCGTGCAGCACGCCATCGGGTTGATGCACTTTTGGGGTAACCGGCATTTTTGCAATTAAATAATCTTCTCCAACTTCAGTAAATTCAATTTCCAGGGTTTCCATAAGCGTATTTTTACACACCTTTTTGGAAAGCTCCAGAATTTCTTCATTAGTCATCATTCTAATTATTGATTATATCGTAAAAGTACGAAACCCTGAAATAAAAATAAACATTGAGAAAGACCTAAGATGCCAAAACAAATTTTTAATCTACCATAAAAAAGAGGCCGTCTAAAAAG
>NZ_DCAP01000040.1:0-81701 GCF_002311535.1 Salegentibacter sp. UBA1130
TATGGGGGATTATCCTAAACCCGATTGGCGGGTTTTTATTGAATCATTAGTCGAGTTTCCAGGAGACAATAAATATACCGGTCAACAAAATTTTACAGACGAACGTAGCAAAAAAGTATTAGTGGGACCTTCATTCTTAGGACTTTACGGGGCTTGGGGTATTTCTTTCGGAGCGCTGTTTCCAGTGGTACAGGATTTAACCCCAAAGGCAATCAAAGAAAACTATCGGGTATCCATTAATTTAAGTTATTGGTTATAGTATAAATAAATTTAATAAAATAAACAGATGAAAAAAATAGTATTATTAATTGTAGTTGTTGTATTTGGAAGTTTTAGTTCCAATGCCCAGATTCAGAAAATAGATCAGGAAGTGTTTGGAATGGACTGTGCCCCCTGTGCTTATGGACTGGAGCGAGGTCTTGAAAAATTGGATGGCCTGGAAAAAGTGCAGGTTAGCCTGAATGACGGTAAAGCTTATCTTGATTTGGCAAATAACAATAACTTGAGCCTTAGGCAAATTCAGGAGGAAGTAAAAAAGAATGGTTTTTCAGCTAAGAATGCCGAAATAGTTATAAAGGGCAACTTCGTTGAGCAGGATGGCACTTATGCAATACAAACCGGGAAAGAAACTTTTAAGATAGCTGAAGCAACTTCTACCAACTTACGTTCCAGGTTAAAACCCGGAATTGTAAAAGTAAAAGGGATAGTTCAGGATGAAGAAGACGGTAATTTAACTAATAAGTGGAAATTAAATATCACCCAGGTTTATTAGCCGGAAAAAGGGAGTTTTAAAGAACATTAATTAATGGCGGACTCTACATCGAGCCCGCCAATTTTTTTTAAAATTTTAGAAATGAATTAATCTTCCCTCGTAACTAATTCATACACACAAGGTATCACAACCAGGTTTAGTACCGTTGCTGAGAGCAATCCTCCAAGTATCACCACCGCCATTGGGCTTTGAATCTCACTTCCCGGTTCGCCTCCTTTTAAAGCTAGCGGAATAAGTGCCAGTCCTGTGGTAAACGCGGTCATCAGAATTGGATTTAACCTGTCGAGCGCACCAGATTTAATGAGCTCATAACCCCTAAGGCCTTCCTTCCGCAGATCTTCATATCTCGAAACCAGCAGAATTCCGTTTCGTGTCGCGATCCCAAATAAACTGATAAAACCTATCGTGGAAGCTATACTTACAATTCCTGAAGTAAAGTATACGATTAAGATTCCACCAATCAAAGCCAGGGGTAAATTGATAAGCACAACAAAAGCGAGTTTCACATTGTTGAATTCAAAATACAACAGGAGGAAAATCACGAAGATTGCAATAATGGCAGTGATCAACAGCATTTGTGAAGCTCTGGATTCACTTTCAAATTGTCCGCCATATTGTACCCTGTAACCTTCGGGAATAGTCACTGAAGAATTCACGGTTACCTGGATCTCTTCCACCGCACTTCTTAAATCCCGACCCTGCACATTGGCAGCAACAACAATTTTCCTTTGCACATCTTCCCGGCTAATAGTATTGGGACTGCTTACCGAGGAAACGTTCGCGAGCTGTTGCAATGGTACTTGTGAACCATTTGGCAATCCTATCAAAGCGGTTTTGATCTTTTCTATGCTGTTTCTAACATCCTCTTTATAACGAACTACCAGGTCAAAATACTTCTGACCTTCATAAATCTCACCTACCTCATGACCGGCAAAAGCGATATCCACCTGCTCCATTAACTGTCCTACGGTCATTCCATAAGCTGAAAGGATCTGGCGTTTTGGAGTGATCTTGATTTGTGGTACTTCAATCTGCTGATCAACAGCTACATCCGCAAGCCCATCGATAGGAGTAATATTCTCCTCCACGTTTTTACCAATTTCATATAGCTGCTGAAGATCGGGTCCAAAGATCTTAATTGCAATATTGGCCCTGGTTCCCGAAAGCATATGATCGATACGGTGAGCTATAGGCTGCCCCAAAGTAATATTAACGCCGGGAACAATACTTAGTTTTTCCCGTACGTCCTCAAAGAATTCCTCTTTCGATTTATCTTCCAGGGTGAATGGTACATCGATCTCGGCGGCATTTACTCCCTGGGCATGCTCATCCAGTTCAGCTCTACCGGTCCTTCTGGTAACCACATCCACTTCGGGCATTTCAAGCAATAATTGCTCTACCTGATTTCCAGTCTTATTACTTTCTTCTAGCGACATGGATGGAGGCCCTACCACACTTATCACGAGTGATCCCTCGTTGAATTCAGGAAGGAAACTTCTTCCTAATTGCGTAAATAAAGCAATACTCAGTAAAAAAGCAACCACTGTTACCGCGATCACGGTCTTAGGGATCTTTAAGGCTCGATTTAGAATATCGGCGTAAGCCTTCTGTAACCATCTTTCCACTTTTGTTCCTTCGGACTGCTTTTTCAGCATTTTCTCCTTTTTCAGAAGATAGCTACACAGCACCGGAGTAACGGTTACCGCTACAATCAGCGACGTCAATACAGAAGTGATAAAAGCAATTCCCAGCGGTTTGAGCAATCGACCTTCCATTCCGCCAAGGAAAAACAGCGGTACAAAAGAGACGATAATGATAAGGGTTGCTATGATAATGGAACTTCTAATTTCCACCGATGCATCCCTTACCACGGTGATCACCGACTGCCTTTCAGCTTTTGGTTTTCGAACATTTTCACGCAGGCGTTTATAAACGTTCTCCACATCAATAATAGCATCATCTACCAGTGCTCCAATTGCAATTGCCATTCCACCCAGACTCATGGTATTGATGGTATAGCCCAGCATTTTTAATACGATAATCGATACCAGTAACGAAATTGGGATCGCTAATAGTGAAATTAGAGTGGTACGCCAGTTCATCAGGAATATGAATAATACAATGACCACGAAAAAGGCGCCTTCCAGCAGAGTCATATTCAGATTGCTGATGGAAGCATCAATAAAGTCTGCCTGTCGGAAGATCTGACTTTTGATCTCCACGCTTTCCGGCAGACTGGTTTCCAGTTCGGCAATGGCCTCGTCCAGTCTTTCGGTAAGTTCCAGGGTATTCACATCGGGCTGCTTAGAAATTGTCAAAATAACTGCCGGCTCTGCATTCAGGGAGCCATCCCCGATCTTATCGGCAGCGCCTATCTGAACTTCCGCAATATCCTTTATTTTAATACTTTGGCCGTTCACCTGTTTTACCACAGCTTCTTCCAGATCATCTATCGCATAAGCTCTACCACTTCCTTTGATTATATACTGATTCCCGTATTGATTCAGAAAACCACCGGGAGCATTCGTATTCGACTCTTTAACCTTCTCGGTTAATTCTTCGAGACTTACATCGTAATATTTCATTTTTCCGGGATCGGCGAAAACCTGGTATTGTTTATAATCTCCTCCAATCACTACCACGTTTGCAATCCCTCCGATGGCCTTTATCCGTGGACGGATCTGCCAGTCAGAAAGGGTTCTTAATTCCATTGGGCTTAGACTATCCGAGGTTACCCCCAACAGCATTACTTCCCCCATAATCGAGGAGATGGGTGCCATGGTAGGCGCTCCTATTCCTGTTGGTAAGTTTTCACGAACCATTGGAATACGTTCACTTACAATCTGTCTTGCCTTGTAAATATCGGTGCCCCAGTCAAATTCAACCCAAACAATGGAGATCCCCGCTGCTGAGGAAGAACGAATCCTTCTTACATTCGGCGAACCGTTCATCGCGGTTTCGAGCTGGTAGGTTACTAGTTTCTCTACCTCTTCACTCTCCATTCCGTGAGCTTCCGTAAGTATGGTCACGGTAGGCGCGGTAAGGTCTGGGAATACATCCACGTTCATATTACGTGCGAGGTAAAACCCGGTGACGCTCAGTACCACAGCCGCCAGAAGAACCAGAAGCCGGTTTTGAAGCGAAATCGATAATATTTTATTTAACATCTAATCTCTATTTCTTTATTAATGATCATGACCGTGTGCGGGTGTTTGTCCAGACATTGAAGCCATCTTAACCTGGTAATTCCCTGTTGTCACTACAACGTCTCCGGCCTCAAGTCCGCTAAGTACCTGGGCGTTCTGACCGTTTCGCTTGCCGATCTTTACAGGTCTTCTTTCAAAACTTTCCCCACCAGTTTGTACGATCACAGAAAAATTACCGTAATCTTCCAGTAATGCAGCTTCAGGCACTACAATTCCGGTTTCAGCTTCTCCAAGCGCAATTTGGACTTCAGTAAAACTACCTTCAGGCATTTCAACTACATCGTTCACTTTGATATACACGGGGATCATTGGTTTGCGATCTTCCACTTCCTTGCCTACGGAAACAATAGATCCTTCTTCTACTTCACTCCAGGTCCCTTCATCATTTTTGTACCAGACACTCGCAATAGCTTCTTTACTTGGATTATGAGAGGCACTTAATTGCGTTTTAAGCAAACGTGATCTGTCAGTTCCAATGCTAACAAGGTTAGCACCCTGTTCCACATAATCACCGTTCGAGGTGCTGATGGATTTAATGAATCCATCAAAAGGAGCTCTGATCTGCTTCCCGCCAGCTCCGTAATTGGAGGCAAGTGCACGGTAATTAGATTCGGCTACCCGAAAGTCGCTTTCCACCCTTTCAAATTCCGCTTTGGGCACAATTTTATCCTCATAAAGTTCCTTTTTTCTTTCATATTCAGCTTTCGCCTGATCGTACCTGGCTTTGGCCTGAGCGATTTCTGCCTGGATATTATTGGAAGAAAGTCCTTCGCTGCTCAAAGTCATCAACAGCTGACCTTTTTTCACCTCGGTACCTTCCGTTAAGTTATCTAAAGCAAAATTCACCATTCCATTGGCTCCTGCTGCAAGAGACTTATATGTTCCCGGAGCGGCTTGCCATACTCCTGATGTATGCACAATGTCATAAACTTCATCATCTGTAACAGGCTCGGTTTGAAAATCGATCTTCCAGGTCTGCTCCTTTAAAAAGCTAATGCCGGCATCTTCAGCTTCCGTTACATTTTCTGAAGCTCCCGCAGCCGAGGCATACACCTGAACATCTTCAATTACGATCCTGTCTGAATACTCAGGAGTTTTCAGATCAAAAACCAGGTCGTAAGTCCCCGTATCTTTTGGTTGCAAGGCTGGAGAAAAAATCCCAGGTGAAGAGGGTGAGTCCACCTTATGTCGAATTCCGCTATCTCCCTGAATAAGACTTACCGTAACCGAGCCCTTTCGAACCGGCTGGTGTTTATCCAGAACAGTAAAGTGAGCTGCAAATTTGCTGGTTTTCCCTGTCACTAAAGCTGGAAATTCAACGAAAAGCTCCGTCTGGTCTGTCCAGATGGTTTTGCTGATCGCAGGTACTTCTGAACCTACGTGGTTCCCTTCCGCATCGTGCGCATGGCCTTCCTCCTCGTTATTTCCGCAGGAAAATAGGAAAAGCGAGATGCATACTATATAAATATATTTCATGTCTACTATTGATTTTTAATGATCCTCATGCTCCGTTCCGTCATCATGCGTATGGTGGTCAGAATCCTCATGCATATCGAATGAATCTTCACCAACTTTGAATTCTTCCTGTTCCATATGATCTTCGTCCATATGACTACCATCTTCATTATGTGGATGACCATGCTCTTCTTCCTCATGGGCGTGAGCTTCCGCTCCTTCTTCATGTTCATGGCCGTGGTCTTCTTTTGCTGTATCTCTGCAAGCTGAAAAACCAAATACTAGTATTGCTGCGAAAATTAAATTCTTGAAATTCATATTATTTAATTTTAATTATAATTGATGTTTTAAAAGTGTTGCTTTAAGCTGAAGGAGTTCTTTCTCCATCTCCAGCATATTATTATAAGCCTGCCGGCAGAACTCCACTTCCCGGTAATAATCCAGAAATGAGAATTCCCCAAGTTCGTAGGCTTTAAATAAAAGTTCTTCGGAATTCAGATCCTGAAAAGTCTTCTGGTATTCCTGGTATTTTCTCTTTAATAATTGATATTGCTGATAATTCTCCTGAAACCTGGTGTATAGTTCTGAAGTTTCAGCACCTGAGCTTGCTTGAGTGTATTCCAAATTTGCCTCTGCGGCTTTTACTTTATTCTTACTGTTCCAAAGAGGGATAGATAGTCCGCCCAGAAATCCTGAATAATTACTGGAATTCACTCCCTGGTAATTATAACCAATGCTTAGGTCTGGAAGAATTTTATTCTTTTCCAGTTTTACCTGCTGTTGGGCAAGATTCTCACGAGCTTTTAACTGCTGAATTTCGGCATCTTCGGAAAGCTTTTCTTCCCAAAGACTTTGTATGGAGGCAAGTTCAGGATTTTCAAAAATTTGGATCTGTTCTGCTTCAATTGCATTTCCACCGTTCAATTTCTGAAGTTCCAGCAATGTGTTCCTGATCATGATGTTGACCTGATCCAGTTCAAACTGCTCCTGTAACCAGGCTACTTTGGCTTTATTCAATTCCAGGATGCCGATTTGTTCTGCATCGAATAAACGCTGAATTTGGTCATATACCTGTTTGGCCTGCTCTACTCTTTTCTGCTCCAAGTCCTTTCGTTTTTGGAAAGCCTGCAATTCCAAAAGCTGTTTTTTGGCATTAAGTAATACTTCCTGACGTAGCGTTTCATATTCCAGTTCCAATAATTCCTTTTGCTTTTCAATTCGCTTGCTTCGGGCACCATAAACGGTAGGAAACTCAAATTGCTGAGAAACCTGATATTCTGTATAATCACCGGTTTGATGTTCGCCGAATGGAAGATAAAAGACTGAAATTTCAGGATCCTGCAAGTTATTCTCTGACATGTTACCTAGATTCTGACTTGCCATATAAGACTGATATGCCTTGAGTTGCCTGTTATTCTGGCTAATCTGCTTCAAAATACCGTCCATGCTGGTATCCTGGGCAAATGAGCCTATGGAGATTAGTATTCCGCATACAGCGGAAACTATATTTCTGTACATAAATATTGATTTTAGTTTAATCTCTACGATAAGGTCGGCCTGCTATTTTAAATAGTGGCCTGACTGGTTGATCAAACTAAGTCGGGAGGTCCCCGAAGTGAGAGTAAAGATAAATAGGGATTAAAATATTCGTTGGGAGGCTGATAAATTTCAAAATTTTCTGAATCCTGATCAGTTAAAACCCAACTCTCTGAATAGTATTTATTTGAAGCTTTCTTTTTATTCTCAGACTTTTGAACCCTGACATCCTCAGAATATTCCTTAATAACCGGAATTTCATTGGAAGTACTCGTATGAGAATGAATGGCCAGCAGATAAGACAGGAATCCGCCTCGCTTATCTTCCTTTTTCTTTTCGTGGTGATGATCTTCACCGGAATGCTGGTGTGCAACCTCGTTCTTCTCCTGCTCATGTTCATGATGTGCATGAGGTATTACCTGATGAAAAGACATCAGCATGAATATACCGAGAAGGAATAAGGCTTTTATTTGATTTTTTATTTGCACAAGTTACAAAAATAGAAAAATATTATAGAGATTCGTGGTAAACTAGAATAAACCATAAGAACCTTAGCTCCTATGGTTTATACTTCAACTAATTAAATTATTAATTACTTAGAGTTCTATACTCAAATAACCTTTCTTTTGCGGCTGAAAATCATGCAAGATACCATTATCCACAACTTCAAGTTCCTCTGGGATATCTTCTTTATGAACTTTAATTTTTTTTAAGGAGGACCCACATAACACAATTTTACGTGGACTTTTTCCTCTTTTTAAATATAGCTCTTCATCTCTTCTTTGTTTGTAAGTTCCTGTACGGTTTTATCACAGATAATTGAATATGTGGGAGACGGGTATAATTTTCTGGGATGAACGCTTAAAACTAAAGGCCTTACATAAACATATTTCCTAAGATTCTGATCCCGAATTTCAAGGATTTCAATTTCTTCTGTAAACTGATAATTGTTTGAACCGATCCTGGCCAGTTTCAATAGTTTTAATGGAGAAGAGGTTTCAAAATTGTCGCCATTTTTCTTAAGGTTATTATTTTTTTTCACACAGAGAATTTAACAGGATTATCTCATTATTATTCAATTTGAAACTATATAGATCAGAATCTACCGTGATAAGTTTTCCTGAAAAAATTATCACCAGAAATATCACTATCTATGGTTAAACCACCATAGATTTTTCAAAAATATACGAATTAAATACTACTCCATGTAACCTTTGTTACACTAGAAAATTCTTCGATTGTTTGTAACAATCGTTACGTTAAGAGTTTATATATATTCTTATCTTTATAAGTAATGATAAAACATCAGTTATGGAATATTATTTTAACAAGACTATTACGGGAGAATTTGAAGAAGTAATTGAAAAAGTTACGGATGAACTGGAAAAAGAAGGTTTTGGGGTGCTAACTGAAATAAATGTTACCGAAACCCTCAAGAAAAAACTGGATGTGGATTTTAAAAAGTATCGTATTCTTGGTGCCTGTAACGCCCCATATGCTTACGAAGCCTTGAAAGCAGAAGATAAGATTGGTACAATGTTACCTTGCAATGTAATTGTGCAGGAAATAGAAAAAGAAAAAATTGAAATCGCTGCAGTAAATCCAATGGCATCTATGCAGGCCGTAAAGAATAAAGACTTAGAAAAGATCGCGACAGAAATTGGAGATAAATTAAAGCAAATAGTATATAAGCTATAATTTTGCAATTACACAAAAATGGAAAAGAAGAATCCAGCCAATAAAGAAATAAAGAATCAGAACTATACTGAAAGTCAACATACTGTTTATTGTATAAGTCAGCGTTATGGTTCCCTTCCATATTCTGAAATTGTGGATAACGTAAAGGGAGCCTTAAAAAAAAGAGAGTTTGACATTCTGTTAGAATTAAATCTAAAAGACTACTTAAAAGGTCACTTAAAAGATATGCCCTCACACGTTATATTATCCGTTTGTAATCCAGAGACCGCTTCCCTTGCAATTTCAAAGGATCCTCAAACCGGTATCTTTCTGCCGTGTTCTGTAACTGTAAAGGAGGTTGCACAAGGTATGGTTGAAGTTTCTATTGAAGATATTAGTATTACTTGGTCCCCCTCTAAAGAACTAACCCAAATTGCAAAAAAAACTACTGAAACCTTACAGGCAATACTATCAGAAATTGAACAGCCCAGAATGAAATTATGAACAATTATTCTTATGGTAAATTTAAAGTATGGCGATAGTTTAATTCAATTACTGTGATCAGAAACCTAATTTTCTAAAAGCTATAGCTTAGGATTATAGCTACAAGAAATAGGTCCGTTTTATTCAAGTAAAAATTGATATGCGTATAACCTTGCACTGCACATTTGTTTAATTTTTGATTCAAAACTGAGGGTTACCATTATTGTCCTACACTGAGTACTGTATTCATTTTTAACTCAGGATCTCCCAATATTTACGTGTCATCATAATTTATAATTAAGGCATGATTATCTGGAGAGGCTTCACTCCGCTCCCTCTTCTGAAAACTGAACAAAAAATCTATACCCCATTCTCTTGGAAAAATAAACTGAACATGGGGAATTTTTTGTCATATCCTAAGAGATAGAAGATTTTTGGTACCAATTAGATTTTACTTTTACTCCTAGGATATCCAAAGAATTAGCTTGAAAGTAACGCAAAGAATCTATGGAATTACACCTTCACCAATCCTATTTTGATGCAACCATTCCATTTCAAGATTAACAATTTCAGTTATATAGATTTTTGGTTTTAAATAAAAAGAGTTATTTACATTGTCTATAAAATAATTCCAGGTTTCAATACTTTAGTTTTCTGTTATTTTAAAGTTCGCATTAGTAAAAAAAGAAAATCTGATTTAGTATTACCGGTATATTGAGCAGGATTCGGTCCAGTCCCTGCCCACGGCATACGTACCTATACTTTCTCCAATACATAAAATTTCCCGTAGACCTACGCGCCACCGCATTAAATATTCCTGCCCCGAAAAAGGTGTTATCACCAGCTTCAATTTGATAACGTAGCCCTTGGACTCGGAATCATTCTCGCAGATTCAGAGTTTACCAATGGCCTTTAATAAAAATATTCATTCGATAAGATCGTAATTGACCACTGAGTTTACTACGGCTTTTTCTTCTTTAACTTCCTGGAAAATTAAAACTTGTGGTATAAGTAAGCTATTAGTTTTGAAGAAGAAATAATTATTGTCATTTGCTTTTTGTTATACCGTATTCCAATTTGTAATATTTTATAATAGTTGGAAAGGGTCCGTTTTTATGTTGATCTGCTGAAAAATCGTCTGCCCAAGGGCCGTACGGGGTTGAAACTGGTTTTAATTTTAAATCTGGATAATCCTTCTCCAGATTACTTTTTCGAGGGCGCTCAAAACTATTGATGTATCCAGCCAAATGGTAGGCCTCTTCATCGGTTAATTTTGGATTATCCCATGTTGCCTGTCCGAATGGCATATTCCCCTTGATAAATTGGGCGGCGGTAATTACCCGATGCATCCCTGCACCATTATTATAACTGTCTGCCCCCCAAAGAGGTGGGTATTTATATCCCTTGGTAGAATCTGCAAAACGCTGCCCCTTTCCATTTTCTCCATGACAAACGGTACATTCTTTAGAAAATAATCTTTTCCTTTTTCCAGATCAACCGCCACTTCAGGAATGGAAATTTCAGGAAAACCTTTAAATTCTTTTTCTCTATCCTTTGGCAAACCTTCACCCAGCCATTCCATATAAGCTACAATCGATTTCATTTCCCTGGATAGAACAGGGAGTTTATCCCCATCCATACTACGTTCCATACATCCGTTGATCCTGTCTTCTATGGTTCCTTCACTATTTGATCTTCCCCTGAATTGTGGAAAACGATCCGTAACTCCTACCCATGATGCTGATCCCGCCTGTGTACCTGCTTTCAAATGGCAATTTATACAAGCCAAATTATTTCCCGCATAACGCATATCAGGATCTTCAGCCATAGGCCCCATATACTTTGGGGATTCTGCAATAAGCTGATAGCCATATTTTACCTCTGCAGGCATAAAACCTGAAGCTAATTCTACTTTAACATCTTTGGGTTTCCAGTCTTTCGCAGAAATTTCAGTTTTAATAAATAAAGAAGGATTAAATTCAAATAGTAATACGCCCGAGAACAATACAACTATAAGTACAATTAAGGAACAAAAAAAATAAGTAATGGATTTTATTAAAGATCTAAAATCCTTCATATTGAAATATTAAAATCACTCAATCTAAATTACTTTTGAGAATATTATGGTTTTCAAACATATAGTATACCATTAAAAACCTACGTAACAAATGTTGCATAAGTTTAGCCAAAGAGGTTTTATATTTGATAGTTTTAAGGAAATTTCAAATGAAAAAAATGTCACAACTTAAGTTATCTTTTCTCATATTAATATCATTTCCCCTTTTATTTAATAGTTGTAAAACAACTAATGATACAAGTACGATGAATGTTGAAAAGCCGGATCTAAACAAACGAGTTTCAGTATTGCACACTAATGATATACATGGCTCCTATATGCCTTTTCAAACAACTTTAGATAATGCTACCGCTCAAACCGGAGATTCCATTGATAACCCTATGAGGTTTAAAAAATTGGGCGAAATTGGAGGAATTGCGTGGATGGCAACAGCCGTCAAATCGATTAGACAGCAAAAAGGGACGGAAAATGTTATTCTACTTGATGGTGGGGATACATTTAGTGATGACCAATTAGGTAATATTACTAAAGGAGAAGCGATGATTCGTATGATGAACGAATTAGATTATGACCTTATGGTTTTGGGAAATCATGACTTTGACTATAGCCTGAAAAGAACCCGTGAGTTGGAGAAAATGGCTAATTTTCCTATGCGTGCAGCAAATATAATAGATCAAGAGACAGGGAATCCTATTTTTAGAGATCCTTACAAATTGTTCAAAAGAGATGGTTTGAATATAGGTGTCCTTCCAGTAGGATATCGAAATACTCCTTTAACTGGAAACCCAAAGAATATTCAAGGTCTGAAATTTACCAGCGGCCTAGAAGCCATTGAAAAATATCTCCCGGAGTTAAAAACAAAAGCAGATATTATTATTCTACTCTCTCATGAAGGTATGGCTGTAGATAAAATTATTGCTGAAAAAATAAATGGGATAGATATAATCATTGGAGCGCACAGTCATGATGTGATCGAACCTCCAATTAAAATAAACCAGACTTATTTAGTTCAGGCTTTATCTGATGCCGCTGTTTTGGGAGAAACTGAGTTATTAATTACAAATAAAAAATTAACGGGTATCAATACCCAATATCATTATTTATGGCATGACAAATATACCGCAGATCAGAATTTAGAACAATTGATTCAGCAACTACGGGAACCTCACGTGGTGAGGCTGGAAGAAAATATTAGTCGAACTGATACGGTGATTGGAAGGCAATACAAATCTGAAAGCCCTTTTGACAAAGTTGTAACTAATATAATGAAAGAAGAGTACAACACAGACGTGGCTTTTCTTCCTGGAGTTGGATATGGTATTTCTTTGAAAGAAGACATAACAAGTGAAAACATCTACAAGCTTCTCCCTCACCCTGCGAAGATTGTTACCCTGCAAATGACTGGATCGCAGATTCGAAAAACTTTAGAACAAACTGCAACTAATTTAAAGCCAGAGAATAAAATAGAGGTTGTTGGAGGCCTTATACAGTCATCGGGTATACACTATCATATAGACTTATCAAAACCAATAGGAGATCGGGTGTCGGGAATTAAAATTAAAAATCAGCCTATTGTAGATAGCGAGATATATAATGTGTCCACACATTCTGGTATGCTCAGTGGGATTCATAATTATGTTGAATTTGCTAAGGGTACTAATATTCATAAAACTAAGGTTGTCCTTACTGAGTTTATTTTAGAAGAATTCAGAGAAATGACAAAAATTGAATATCCTGAAAACATGGGAGAAGTTACTGTGGTCAAATAATCACTCTTGTTAATGAAGATTTAGATGAAAAATATATTCATACTCCTAGGGACGCTTACTATCAGTTTTCAATTGAATGCTCAAGAATGGCAAACACCTGCGATAGAAGGTTATGGACAAATCCAATATTATGAAGAGGTTGCCCAATTACCGGATACTTCCCTTACGTATAAAATGATTTTTAATATTGAAAATGAAAAGGAGAAAGAAGGTGTTAATGTAGGGCTATGGAAAATCGCGCGAACTCTCAATTTATTAAAAGCAGGAAATGTAGTTCATAAAAAGATAGATATTGTTGGGGTTATACATGGAGAGGCGACTTATGCTATCCTATCCCATGAAGAATACAAAAAGAGATTTAAAACACAGAACCCTAATATGGAATTATTAAAGCTTTTAAAAGAAAACGGGGTAACAGTTTTTGTTTGTGGCCAGGCCATGGCTTCGAGAAAGATAAAAAAAGAAGATATGAATGCCTATACTGAAATGGCACTATCCGCTTTAACTGTATTGCCTCATTATCAATTGAAAGGTTATGCACTCATCCCTTAATTTCATAGAATCTTGACCAAGAAAGATTGTTTATATTTTTCCATTTATAAGGTGTATTTCAGAGTAGTCTCTAAAATATTATTAGATGTTTGAGAATCTTTTAGACTATCAAAACTATAACTGTATAAGTACCCGGAGGAGAACGTTAATTTTTCGGATATTTGAATATCATAACCCAGAAACAAACGATTTTCATCTATAGTTTTTGGAATAAAACTTTTATTGGTTTTCATCAAAATTTCTTCCTTAAATCGCAATGCTATATATTCAAGTATTTTTTCGTTTCCCACAGGGATTTTAATTGTAAACCGATATCTAAGACGGTTTTTGTAATTATACCCCTTCACCAGATAACTTCCCCCATCTTCAATAATATTTTCCTTAAACCGTTCTTCCAACCTAAACCGGTGAAAAATCATAAAATTTTCGAATCCCTGCTTAAATAGGATTTGCTGCCATATATTTTTCTCTGAATTATCTATGGGAACATCTAATTCCAATGATTGATAATTTTTACTGTAGGTTACTCCCAACCCAAGCTGAATATCCGGCTTAATACTATATAATATTGCTGGCCGGATAAGAAATTGTTGCCAGGTTTCTATAAAATTCGTTCTACGAAATTTAATTTCGTTTTTTAGCGATAAATTCTTCTCTAGTTCTAGATTTATATTAATATTATTCCATGAACTGAAATGAACCTTATTTTCTTGTGCAGCTAAAAGGTTCGAGGATAAGCAGAACTTCAAAAAAATTAAAAGAGATATTGCTCTATTAAAAGTCGAGTTTTTGTAAAAGAAAAAAGAAAGGGTCATTGAAACACAATATTTAAACTTAAAAATTTGTTTTACAGTGAATTATAAAAATACTTATGTAAATAAAATTAGTATTCTAAAGGTGTTTGAGGTTTGTTTTGATGTAACTATTGATTATACTAATCTGAAGCTTTCTTTATTACCTGGTGCAAAATTTGAATTTTCCTTTAGATAGTCCTTCATCGCCTCCACAGCATTTATATCGTACTTTTTTCGATTCTTACCATACTTACTAGCTACACCCTGAGTTGTAACGAAGCTGACCTTATAGGTTTTTTCAAAATCAATATGTCTTCCTTTATAGTATATTTCCTGTATACGATGTCCTTTAGGATTTTCAATTCGAAGATTTACTTGTAGCCCTAAACAACGTTTTACATATCCTCCCATTTGACCTAAGGGATTACAGGAAAAGCTACGTTCCAGATTTTCTTCTAACATCTCTTTTATTTCTCCTCCTGTAAGTTCTACAGTTGAAACAGGAGGGTTCATTGGGGCAATATTATATAGGTGATCCTCAGTGATGTTTCCTTTTGGAATGGGTGCTCCATAACGCCAGCCATTAGAAAATGCAATTTCAGTGTCTGTACTACTGGCAATTGCCCTGAGGAGTAATTCATCCATGGTAGAGTTTGTAGTGCTGTATCTATGTAAAATCTTGCTGGTAGTACCAATAGCAACTGTCCTCATCTTAGTGTATGGTTTCAAAATATCCTGAACCATTCTATCCATTTCTGGATTTATTGGTAAAGAAGCATCAACCCTAACCAACTCATAATCAAAAGATTTAATTTCTTTATCCTCAACTTCGATGGTAAAATTACCTATAAATGCACCATGACATCCGCACTGTACTATTCTTGCTCCATTTATTTCAATTGGTGTGTAAATTCTGTTATGGGTATGGGCACTCAAACAGATATCTATACCTTCCACTTTTTGCAATAGTTCCACATCCTGTGGAAATCCATTATGGGAAAGCAGGATAATCATATCAGATCCTTTGGCTTTTAAATTTTTTATATGTTCTGGTATTTCATCCAAACCAGAAGTAAACTTCAGGCCTTTACTCATCTCAGTAGGCATTACTTTATCTACAATCATTGAGCAAATACCAATCACCCCAATTTTGAGATTCTCTTTCTCAAACAAGGCTGTGGGTTGCATGAAATTTGAGCCATCTTCAGAAAATACATTACAGCCCAAGACAGGAAAATTTAACTGACTATCTATTTCTTTTAAGACATCTGGGCCATAGGCAAAGTCCCAATGTCCGACAAGCGCATCAAGTTTTAAAGCGTTTAAAATGGGAACCATCACTTTGCCGCCGGAATCTACCACTGGTTTTGTACCGTGTAGGGAATCTCCGCCATCAAAGAACAATGTATTTGGATTTTCTTTACGCACCTGCTCAACAAAGCCGGCAATATGGGCATAGCCTCCAGCAGTTTCTACAACCTCTCCACATTCATTATAAAACAGCTCAGGATGTGGAGCGATGTAACCATGTACATCGTTTATAAATAAAATATTTAATTTCATGTTATTCACTTTTTAAAGAATCCAATATTTACGGATAATAGGTTGTTCAATATTTAAGGTTCTATTCATTCTGTCTCTGGATTATCCTGGAAGAAGCCATATTATTTCCTTGTCTTCCCTGGAATTCCTGTATACCATTGTCCAAAAATTCAACAAAATTTTCAACATTCAGATCATAACCTTTTGGTGCGCTTAATAAAGATCCTTTATTATCTACCAGTGTATAATATGGTTGGGCATTGGCATTGAGCTTTTGGATCATAAAATCCAAATTTTGTTTACCAATTGTTTTTTTAACTTTTTGATCATGTGCAGATACATACCACTCAGATTCCGGTAATTCTGTTTTCTCATCTACATACAAGGCCACTACTACATAATCATTCTTTAACCGTTTTAGTACTCTGGGATCGCTCCAAACAGTGGCTTCCATTTCACGACAGTTCACGCAACCATGTCCTGTAAAGTCAATAAATAAAGGTTTATTCTGTTTTTGAGCACATTCTAAAGCCTGTTCATAATCAAAATATCCCTGGATATTATGAGGTAATTCTAAAAGCTCATCATATTTAGGAGTTCCGCAATTTGCGATACTGTTATCACTTACATTCCCTATTTGGGAAACTGAAGCCTGCATTTCAAAATTCTGGCTGCTCATAGGTGGCAAGTATCCTGCTAATGGTTTTAATGGTGCTCCAAACAACCCGGGAATCAGGTAAACCACGAAGGTGAAAACCAAAATGGCTGAAATGACCCTGTATACCGAGGTATTTTCGGTTTTCTTTTCATGTGGAAATTTAATTTTACCTAATAAATAAAATCCGAGGAATGCGAAAATAACGATCCAAAGGGCTAAGTATATATCACGGTCAAGCAAATTCCAGTGATAAACCTGATCTACGATACTTAAAAACTTAAGAGCTAGGGCTAATTCTATAAAACCAAGTATCACCTTAACAGTATTAAGCCAGCCTCCACTTTTCGGCAATGATTTTAACCAATGGGGAAATATTGCGAATAATGTAAATGGAAGTGCAAATGCTAATGAGAAGCCTAGCATCCCAATAAGTGGTTTAAGGGTTTCCCCATTTGCAGCCTGCAAAAGAATGGTGCCCGCAATTGGGCCTGTGCAGCTAAAACCAACCAACACCAGAGTAAAAGCCATAAAGAAAATACCCAATACACCCCCCTTATTAGAGTGAGCATCCATTTTATTTACAAATGAATTGGGTAATCGAATCTCAAACAAGCCGAAAAAAGATAGCGCAAACAGCAGGAAGATAAAAAAGAAAAACAGATTAGGAATCCAGTGAGTACTTAAAAAATTTGCAAAATCGGCTCCAAACAACAGAGAGAAAACGGTCCCTATCAAGGTATAAATTAAGATAATTGAAAAACCGTATAGCAAAGCCTGGTTTATTCCATTGGCCCGGCTTGCATTGGATTTCGTAAAATACGTAACCGTCATTGGGATCATGGGGAATACACAAGGAGTCAGTAAAGCTGCCAGCCCAGCACCAAAAGAAATAAAAAAGAATACTAATAAAAACGAAAAACCTTCTTCAGATTTGGTGTTAGATTGAAATTCATTCTGAAAAGCTTCCATTTTAAATACCTCTCCATCGTTATTTTTTTCGGAAAGGGATTCTTTAAAACTCGTCACAGAAATCTCACTGGTAAATGGTATACATTGCCCATTTACATCAGAACATATCTGGTAAGAAGCTTCAGCATTTATGACCGGGTCTACGTTCTTAATTATGATTCTCTGTTCAAAAACGGCTTCATTGGTGAAATACGTGTATTCTCCTTCATAAAGCTCATCATACTTCCTTTTCGCCCCCACGGGATTAACTTCACCTACCACCTTAAATTCAGGTTTGTCTTCAAAATGAAACTCGGTGACAGTTGGCCCAAGGTTCTTACTAAAATCACTGGAATACATATACCAGTTTTCCGCTATTTTAGCCGTGAATCTGGCGGTGACGGTGTCACCTGGGATATAAGTATCTTCTAAAATCTCTGCATTCCACTCTGGCGCTTCCATAAGCTGACCATAGGTATTTGTACCCACAGCCAGCATTATAAAAGCTATTATAAATCTAAACATCGTCATGACCTCTTAATTACCTTCTGAATTTATTTTAAACTATTCAGAAATTTTTTGAATTCATCAGTATTATAATCGGCCATTCCTTTATGCGTAAGTGCCAAATTTCCTTCAGCATCGATTACAAAGGTTGTTGGCAAGGCTGAAGATTGATACATCGCCGGCAATGGTCCTGCCAATTCATAAATTGGCAGCCCGTAATCCTTTTTTTCTTTGAATGCCACCGCGGTATCGAAATTCTGATCCCTGGAGAGCATAACGAAGGCCACTTCATCTCCCATTTCTTCATGTAATTTATCAATGGCCGGCATCTCTGCTACACAAGGTGGGCACCAAGTAGCCCAAAAATTCATAAAAATCACTTTTCCTTTAAATTCAGATAAAGAAACTATATTTCCTTCCGGATCACGAAGCTGAACATTCATGTTTGCTTTCGGATCTTCGCTAATTTCTTCCATAGATTCGGGTCCAGATGTACTCGCTTGTGCCATTTCTCTTGTTTCCGTAACATCAGGATTCATCAATCCTGTTTCAAGTAAGCCTCTCTGCGCAAACCCGATAACCTCAGTATGTAAACCGGTGGCATATAATACAAGGGCTATAGCACCAAAAATGAGATACTCCAGCCATTTTTTATTTCTTTTATTTTTTGTCTTATTCATAATACTCTTTAATTAAATTTATATTCTGTACCTGGTACCGTGGAAAAAGAATATTTTCCTAAATATTCACAGTAAGCTCTTCCTTCCAGGCCAGGAGAAACAGGGGAATTTTCCTTTAGGTATTCCTCAACCACGTCATGAATGGTATAATCCATTATTTCAACATCTTTTACATTAGGCATTCGGCATAAATTATTCAATGGATCTCCCGGTCTCACACAGGCCGAAATCGTATAAAGTTTTTCATCCTGAATTGGTTCTCCATTAACAGTTATCTTTTGAATTCTATCTCCCTTATTGTTCTGGCTATTAAATTCTACCTTCATTCCTGAAAATCTTACCAGCCATCCTCCGAAACGTTCGGTAGGATTCTGTGAAAAAGCATTATGCATTTCAGTTTCCAGCCAGTTTTTTATCTGTTTACCAGAAGCTTTCCCTGTTTTTACTTTTTCGTTTACAGGGAGAAGATTCCAAAGATTTGCCCGGGTAATTGGAGCTGGCTCTCCGTTTTCAGGTACGATGGGATTCCCGAAACGGAAGCCATTGGAAATAGCTATATCTACCCCGGTTTTCCACCTGGCTGCATCTGTTATCATATTATCCATAGGATTCTCAACGGTTAAGTACCTGTACAATGGTTCAGTAGTGTATCCTATTACGGTTTCCAGATGTTCCCTGTAAGGTTCCTTTGCTTGATCCACCAGAGATTGTATCCTTTCATCTGCCGGAAATTTTTCAGGATCTACTTCTATAAGCTCGTACGAATCACTGACGAGCTTGTTATCAACAAAATTTAACTTTAGTTTACCCACAAAAGAGCCGAAAGCTCCGGGCTCCGTAACCTTAGCATATTTACCCTGAATGAGTTCCTGAACTCGCTCGTGAGTGTCATTCCCCAGAATATAATCTACAGGCTCTGCCAATGGATTATTTGCAAGTTCTACCTGCTTAAAAATCCCAATATGAGTTATAAGGAAAAGAACATCTACCTCTTTCTCCTTTTTTAATTTTTCAAGAGTATTGGTAAATTCCTCATCCATTCCGCTAAACTCAATCCCTTGACTAAAGATGGGATTTTGTCTTACCGGCACATCGGGATCGTTAAGTCCTACAAAACCAATTCTAACACCTTCGATTTCTTTTATCCAATAAGGAGGAAAGAGATCCTCCCCAGTTTCCTCGTGATGCATGTTATGTGCGATAACTTTTGTATTATAGTTTTTCATTACATCCAGCATCACTTCTTTGCCATAGACCACCTCCCAGTTACCGGGAATAATTACATCATAGCCCATATTTTTAATAATATCGGGGATTACTTTACCTTCTGATAAAGCCGCATAACCACTTCCCTGAATAAGGTCTCCCCCATCCACGATAAGTGTTTTACCCGGATTCATTTTACGTTCCCTTTCAAAAAGAGTCTTTATATTGGCCAGGCCACCTCTATTCTTAAAAACAATTTCTTCATTTTCCCAGAACAATTCTGGATGAGTATCCAATTGCCCATGTATATCGGCTGTTTGTAACACCGTAATACTTAAGGTGTCCTTGACCGTTTGATTACTGCTTTTGTGGGTTTTCTCGGTTTTAAAGGATATGATAATAATAAAGGTTCCTATTAAACCAAAAGTGATCAGTAATTTACTTCTGAATTTTTTCATACTTACAGACTTAAACTTTTATATCCTTTTTTTTGAAGTTGGAAATTGTACAGGATTCCGTTCTCCACAATTTTCATCTCCTTGGGGACTTCCTCTTTATTCACCTTGAACTTATTCAACGAAAAGCCGCAGGCTACAAGTTCAACCCCCAGGTTTTCAGCTCTGGCTATAAATTCTTCCATTTGGGCAGGGTCGGTTATATCACCTATTTCTTTTCCACAGATGATCACTTCAAATTTCCCAAAATGTTCTCCATCTTCTTTTTTCAAATTTTCAGCCGTAATAAGTATGGGCTGTAACTGTGGAACTTTTTTGGTGAGTACCACATAGTTATGTTTCATGTCCTGCTGTGCATTTACCTCAGTTCCTGCAAATAATGTAAGCATCAGTAAGATGCTGCTAAAAAATATCGTTTTCATTTTATTTCGTTTTAAAAAGTTTATCAGTATCATTTATTATAAAAAACAGAAGGCCACCCAGTATTGCTATGTTTTTAAAAAGAGGCCCCAGTGTGTTTATTTGTCCTACCTGTACCGATAGGGTTATGGGTAGTAATACAAGTATTAATACGATTGCCGCCCATCGGGTCTTATATCCAATAAGGAATAAAAAACCTGCTGCCAGCATTACGATTCCGGAGAGAATTACAAGCCATTCTGGTTCGCCAAATAAGTAAGCGATACCTTTGAAGCTGGCCTGTTCAAGCCGGCGGACCGTTTTCTCAGTGTTGAGCAGATGATTGCTGCCTGCCACCAGAAAAATGCCACTAACCAATATTCGTAATAACTGAATGGAACGACGACTTATAAAAATTTTGTTCGTCATTATGTATGTTATTGTAATTGATAATTTGGTCTGAAATGGTATAACTAACCATTGCAAGAAACTAAAATCTCAACTACACTAACTTTGGAGGTGGTGAATGACTATCCAGATACAGATAGCTTAATTTTGAAGAATAAATGGTATTTTTCTCGAAGAACACCTCCGATAATCTAGGCGTCCAGGAAAAAATATTAAAATTGAATTGAGGAGTACAAAAACTGCTAATCTCAACCATCAAATTCTGATTCTCTACATTTTGAACAAACTCATACGTCTTCTCCTTATCAGAACTCAAAGCTTTTTTTTCGCAGTAAGGATTTACAAAAGAAATTGTCCCCTTTGACAGCAGGTTGATAAGACTTGCATCTACAATCAATAACTTCCCTAAAAATAGAGGGATCAGAAATAATGATATAAGAGCTTTTGTACTCATTGAAACAAACTTACAAATTGCTTAGGATTTAAAAGGTAACAAATGTTACACATAGAAAAGATAATTATAAATCTAGTACCACTAAACTGTTTCTTCGTAATGAAATTTTGCCATCCATTTCGAGGGTTTTAAGCAATCTTGAAATCACCACACGAGAAGTATGAAGGTCGTAAGCGATCTCCTGATGGGTTATTTGTAAGGTTTCATTTTGATTGATTTTAGCCTTATCCCGGAGGTAATGCAGTAATCTTTTATCCATCCTAAAGAATGCTACAGAGTCAATAGCGTCTAGCATTTCCTTAAGTCTTAAACTATAACTCTGAAAAACAAATGTTCTCCAGGATTTATATTTTACAATCCATTCCTCCATTTTTCCTACAGGAACCATAATTAATTTCGTATCCTTTTCGGTAACCGCTTTTATATCACTTTTGCTTCTATTTAAACAGCAGGTAAGAGTCACCGCACAAGTATCCCCTCTTTCTAGAAAATAAAGTAATAATTCATCTCCATCGCTATCTACCCTTGAAATTTTTATAGCCCCATTCAGTAACAATGGTATTGAGATTCAGGATAGGTGATTTCTGATTTTAATATAGTAGTTTCCATTAACTTTTTCTTTTGTCGGTTACCTTATAACGTGTTGTGTTATTTGTTTGCTAAATTTCCATATCGCTTGTTCCAGCAATTAGTGTCAAGACAGATATTCTGAGATACGGCGGGAACACTCATTTTAAGAATGTCAGCTATATCGCAAGGGCACAATTCATTCTCTATGTTCAACAGGAATAGGATTTTCAGTCGTACCCCGCTTTCCGCAAGAGACAGAATTTTGCTTATTGCCTTAAAGCCGTCCGAATTATTATATTGTTTCCTTGGAAGACGATATTTGCTTCTTGTCCCCTTCATTCCGTGGAGAAGTTATTTCTAGGCTCATCTTTTTTTACTCAAAGTAACAACAATTATATATTTATCGTATGATTTAACAAAATACTTGAATAATAATGCAAATAACTGTAAACTTTTAAACAATCCTTGGTTTTTAAAATCCTTTAATCAAATCTCATCCAATGACTTTCGGTGTTTGTCCACAGATTTCTTAAACTGCGTGGGTGCTATTCCCATTACTTTTTTGAACTGATTGCTTAAATAGGCAACGCTACTATAATCTAGTTTAAAAACTATCTCACTTAAAGTCAATTTATAATAATCAATGAATTCTTTAACACATTCAATTTTCTGGTTGATGATGTATAACTCAAATGCTATGCCTTCTACAGCAGAAAAAAAGAGCTAAGGTACTTATAGTTAAGATGTAATTTTTCACTTATAAATTCTGGCCATTTTATATCGAAAAACTTATTGGAGTGGTGAATTTTTTCCACTACCAGGCTTTTCATTTGTTCAATGAGTTGACTTTTTCGATCGGTTTTTAGACTAAAACCAGAATTCCGAAGTTCTTTTTTCAAAAGGTTTTTGTTTGTTCATTTAATTCTTATTCTAAATATACTTCACACAGTTTGATGACACTGTAAGAAATTTTCAACTTATCTAAGATAAACGCGACTGAGCTTATACAGCGTGCACACACCATATTTTTAATATAAAGAGTTGGAGTTATAAAGTCAATTACCGGGACCATAGAATATTCTTAGTCTGCCCAAAAATGCGCAAAGGAGCCACGAATCCACCAATAAATTGTAGAAAGTATTCGTGGATTGGTGGCAGAATATAATATAAATATGTCTTTAAGGTAAATTCATTAGGCCCAAACATCTTAAATTATTTAGAAGTACCAGCATTATTCTGGTCATTTAAAATGGAACTTAAATTGATAACTCGATAAAGAGTATTAATCATAATTTAGGTTTTAAATATATACTCTAAGCCATAAAAGCAAAAGAAATGGCAGCAAATAAGGCTGCAAAAAACAAAATAATTAAAGCAAGAATACCATAAATTTTATCTTTTTTGGAAACAGTATCTTTCTTGGATTTTGACTTTTTCCGGTTTTTATTTTTTCTTCTATCTCTTCTATTTGCACTCATTATATTATATTTATATGATTGGTAAAATTGTCCAGTTAAGAGTTATTTCTTATAATTAGCTAAGAATCAAAAGATATGATCGTCCTAATTTTATTAAGTAACCTCAGGCAAAAAACCGCCCTGAAATTACTTTAAACGCATATATGAAAGTGAAAGGAAAGAGTAGTTTTTAAGGACTGCGAAAGCACAAAATATTATAGATTAAGAGCATCAAACTGGCAATTGACCAGTTGCGACCTCAAAAACATTGAGGTAGTTTTCAAATAGGTTCAAAAACTAACATAGCCTGCTAAATCGTAAATAAAAACCCGGCCTAAACCGGGTCCCAGTTACAATTAAGCCAGATAAGCTTCACAAGCTTCTACACATTCTCTACAAGCCTGCGCACAATCCTTGCAGTGTTGATGATCATGCTTATCGCATTCATCTGCACAATCCTGACATACCTTTTTACAATATTCAACCAGGGCATTCACATCGCTATAACTCGTGGCTAAAATTTGATTTAAAGCAGCACAGGCTTCAGCACATACCCTGTCAATTCTAATGCAATCTTTCATCATCTTTACATTGTCTTCATCAAGACAGGCATCAGCACAATAATTGCAATGGTTAATACAATTTCCAAGTGCATTAATTAATTTTTCATTTCTCATAATATTGATTTTTAATGGTTTATGTCGAAATTATAAACTAAAAACCAAAGTGGGTTTTAAAATTATGCTAAGATCTTTCAATTTTAAAGGTATTTAACAAAGTCCTTAAAATTTTAAGGCTTTTTTTCTTCTAATTGTGTCCATTTCCAGCCATCCTGCAATAATAAGGTCTTGAAAAATCTACGTTTTTTCATAAATTTTTCTTCTATATCTTTTTGTTCTATAGTGGTAGACACCAAGCCGTGTTCCTGCAAAATTGCAACCGAAATTTTTGCAGTATTTTTTTCTTTAATATTGATATGGGTAACTTCAGATATAATTTTAAAATAATTTTCAAAAGCTACAATCAAAGGCCGAATATCTTCTAAGGGGGGCTGTTTTTCCTTTTTTATTTTATGGGTAAGGATAACTAATGCCTCGTATAGGCGCGCCAGTTGCAAAACTACATTGTTACTTTGATTTGGGTTGTGGAAATAATGAATAACCGGATATGTTCTATGATGCTGGCTGTATTTAATAATAGAGTCGGATATATCATCAATTTTATTCGTCAGTCTTGAAAAGTCTTTTTTATTCCAGGAATTAAGTACAATTTCTTGCGGTGTGCTTCCTAAGGTACTAAGTTTTATCCCCAATTTTTGTTGGTCTATAACTGCTGAAAGAACGGGAATAAAATAAGTTACCGACATAGTAAGAAGAATAAGACCTGTAAAGGAATAAATAGTGGTTAGTAGCCTCCAATAATTTCCTGCCGCTATAAAATCACCAACGCCCAGAGTGGAGAGGGTAAAACCGCTATAATATATTACCTCCCATAATCCTGCGGTGGTCTTGGTGGAACTTTGAATTATTGATCCAGGATTGGAATATAAAATCAACACCATACTACTCCACAGGGCAAAGACCCAAATTATTACAATTGCAATAAGCAGGATATAACCTGCATGACTTAAAAATTTTGAGCTTCCGTCTTTGCCAGAAATATTTAAAAATCCTTTCCAGAAAAAATGGGAAAACCGGCTGGTTAACCACCCCCCACCCTGCAAGGAAAGAGTTGTTTGAATAACATCTAACACAATTAATAGATAAATAATTATGCCTAAGATTGAAAGAATGTTCATATTTTATGCTTTATTTTATTTGACCTAAGTAGCCCCTTGAACAAGCTAACCCTGTTAAACTTCCATACCAAGGGAAACTTAGACCATATTTATACTTTTCCGGTCTTTTACTTGTAACTTCCTATAACCTGAAGGGGAAAGCCCAGTTGCCTTTTTAAATGAAGTTGAAAGATAGGCGGCTGTGGAATATCCAAGGTTATCTGCAATCATCGCGATACTCCAATCATCGTAATTTAAAAGTTCTTTTACGCGTTCAATTCGAACCGAGATGTAAAGCTGCTGAATACTCTGTCCCTCCCTATCTGTAAAGATGTGGGTTATATGTCTATAATCGAAGTGCAGGTGCGAGCTAGGCATAGTTGAAAATTTATCGTTTGCGGTGTCTTTTGAATAAACCTTTTTAGTAATTAAGGATTTTATCTAATTAATTTTTCATTACGGCTTTCAATGATCTCGAACCCTAATTTTTCAAATTCTGTTTATAGTTGCTCTTTCTCAACAGCAGAGAGCTTCCTTTCTTTAATGGCCTCACAAAGGTTTACCACGGAAAAAGGAATATTCAAATTATTAAAAATTTCTTTTACCACTATAAGCACCTCTAGCACACCACGTTTATTTATGCACCCTTTATTTACTTTGACCCAAAAACTTTTGAACAACCTACAAGGTGCGAAAACCAAGCAAGTTATTCTTACGCTTATTTGATTGTTTCTTGAACTCTACCACATTTCAACATTTTATTTCCGTAATATGGATTAAAAATATCTTTTGAATTTGAATACCAATAGTCTCCTTTTCCTTCAAAAGCCATGGGGCAGTATTGCTTATAGATTTCTCCAGAGGCTAATGCATTCCTTAAAACAGGTTCCATAGCTTCTGTAAGTTTAGAAAAAGCTTCCCGCTGCTTATTTATATTACCGCTTTCTGCAATTTCATTTGCAATAGCCACTATACCCTTCTTATTGGTTGCCGTTTCCGCAAGTTCTGCTGCTTTTGCACTAGCGGCTTGGGAATTGGTATTTACAAATGCGTCTTTAATAGCTACATACAGGTCATAGAGATCAGCAGTTTTTTCATCCTTAAATTCTGCTTGCAATCCTTCATCCTCATAGCCTTTTGCTTCAGCATTTTCATCAATGTTTGGCTGGTGCATTTCATTTTGCATAGGCTTTGGGGCATCCTTTGTGTTTTGGTCATTTTTACAGGAGAATATCGCTAAACTTCCAGCAATGAGACTTAAAACTGTTATGCTTCTAATTATTTTTTTCATTTTCCGATTTTATCGCTATTAATGTTCAAAATTAGGTTTATTTGAATTTTTTTTGAAATTTTCTTATTGATGGTGATGAAATATACCAGAGTAAAAAACCGCTCAAGACCGTTATAAGGCCCATAAGAGAAAAAATACGTAGTATAAGGTTATTAAAATCGTCCCTTCCTTCGTAATCCATGGTATGGGTCATCCAAAGAAAATCGAACCAACGCCAGTCGCGATAACGTACCGTTTTAAAACTTGCATCGGTAGCACCCACATAGGCTTTTAGGTTTTTAGGTTGGGCATAATTAATAACATAAGCCGGAAAAGATCCACTACGGTATTCATGATGATCCCCGACTTTGTTGATTTTTTCTACTGAAATTATTTTAAAATCATCTTTTACATATCGTTGCGCAATATTCTTGGCATCTTCTTCTGAAATTTCATCGATAACTTTGCCATCTTGTGCGTGTACCAGTTTTTCGTTGTTTACAAAATAGTAAGGCATTCCCGAAACTTCTTTTAAACTAATACTATGAATTTTCATTTCTGGAATGAGCGTGGAAATACCGGCAAGATTTTCAAAATTTGAAGTTTCAGGAGGCAATTTTTTAAAGTGATCTCCGTGAATTTCATCGATATCGGTCCAGCTAAAATACATCCCGCTAATAGTCCACATCAAGAACTGAATGCCTATAAAGATTCCCAGATATCGATGGGCTTTACGAATTTTCATCGCTGTTTTTCTCTTCACCATTTCTAATTAACTTCCATATATTAGATTATTCTTTTTACGTTTGCAATTATGTTTACGTTTACCTACGTAATCCATTACAAATTTACTTTTAGTCATTAAAGATCACTTATAAAGTTCACTATAGGATTTACTATCCGACTCACTAATTTTTCTTACAATACTGGTTTTGTTTATTCCATTTCTATCTGAGATACCCATTGATAGTAACAATTCCTTTAAACCCTGAATGGTGTTTTTATGATAATTAGCCACTTTGTGTTTCTTATCCTCAACTACCAAAGCCTTTACCCGCTTTGAATCCATAGTGGTTATTCCGGTAGGGCAGGTATTTAAATTGCATTTTAAAGATTGGACACACCCCAGGGCAAACATCATACCCCTGGCACTGTAACAAGCATCGGCCCCAACGGCTAATGCTTTATAAATATCGAAAGAAGAAATTATTTTTCCCGCAGCTATAACCTTAATATGTTTGCGCAGATTATATTTTTTTAAAGTTATATCCACAAAGTGGAGCGCCTCAATTAAAGGTGTTCCGCCCCAATGTAATCCATCCATGCTTGCAGCCCCAGAACCACCTTCTGCTCCATCTACCGCAATAAAATCTGGAAAATTATTTTCTTTATTTTTCGAAAATATTTCAATCATCTCATCAAATTCGAGTTTTAAACCAATACAGAGTTTAATCCCTATAGGTTTTGCAGAGGAAAGATCACGTAATTCTTTGATAAATTTAAGCAACTCGTTAGGGTTACTGAAAGCACTGTGGTGCGCCGGGGAATGAATCTCTGTATGTGCTTCAATATCCCTATATTCTGAAATCTCCCTGGTATTTTTACTGGCAGGAAGTATAGCACCAAAACCTGGCTTAGCTCCTTGTGAGATTTTAATCTCGATCATTTTTACGAGATCATTCTGGGCTATTTCAGTGAACTTTTCAGCATCAAAATTCCCTTCAGCATTTCGGCATCCAAAATATCCGGTGCCAAATTGAAAGATTAGATCTGCCCCGTATTTTTGATGATAAGGTGTAAGCCCCCCTTCACCAGTGTTTTGTGCAAATCCCGCTATTTTAGCCCCTCCATTAAAAGCCAGGGTAGCATTTTTACTAATAGAGCCATAACTCATTGCCCCTAAATTCAAAATACTTGAACTGTAGGGCTTAGTACAATTTGGACCTCCAATATTAATACGAAAATTATCGCGAAATTCCTTTGAGGGAAATGTAGAATGCAAAAACCATTCACGGCCAGTACTCTCATAAGATAACTGGGTGCCAAATGGCTGATTCATGTTTGCATTTGCGGCCCGCTTATATACAATTTCCTTTTGGATCCAATTGAAGGGCATACCTTCGGCGCGGTTGAGAAACAAAGCTTCTTGCAAAACGTGACGTTGTTCTTCTAATAAATTGGTAAGCCTACCAAATAAAGGATAATTACGCTGAATATTGTCTGCTTTTTGAAAATAATCTTTAAAGCCCAATATATAAATAGGAAGCAATAAAATCGCTATCCACCATAGATGCGGCCGCCACAATATAATTAATATAAGTCCTACCGCGGATACTGAAGAACCTATTAAAAAAAAAATTCTCATAAATCCAATTTAATGCGAGTGTCCTTCGCCTTTGCTATTTCCATCTGTTTTTTCAGTTTCAAGATATTCGCCCTGAGGGCCCACTCCTTCTATATATACCAGCTGGGAACCATAATGTCCTGCTTCTGCAACAGAATATGCTGAAAAAGCAAGAATTAGGAATACAAAAATTTCAAAAACCCGGTTCTTCTTCAATAAAAATAAGCTGATCAATTTTAAGGTAGCAGCAACTGCGCTGGAATAAATGGTCCATTCGGCAAATTTATCATGCTGTTCTAATACTTTTTTGGCCATTTCAGTTAAATCCTGGGTATGGGGATGGGCATACACCCCGGCTATATAGGCACCGATAAACCCTCCGCCTACGGTTAAAAGGATTATCCAATCCAGATTCCTTTTCAGAGTAAAAATCTGAATTAGCTGCAAAAATGCCCCCAGTAAAAGCAAAACAATGGGAAAATGAACCACCAAAGGATGAAGATTTGGAAAATCATCAAGCGCCGCCTTAACTTCCCTGAAACTATCTTCTGATCCTAAAGCCGGATCCTGCCTGGTATTTTCTGTAGCTATATTTGTGGTTATAGTATCGGGGTCTAATCCCTGTTCCTGACCTAATGGAGAATGATTATGATCGTCTTGCGCCGGGAGTAATAATGGCAACATCATTAAAAAGAATATAAAGACAAAATTTTTCATAAAAATAAATGGAGTTATAAAGTTAATTACCGGAAGCATAGAATATTCTTAATCTGCCCAAAAATGCGCAAAGGAGCCACGAATCCACCAATAAATTGTAGAAAATATTCGTGGATTGGTGGCAGAGTATAATGTAAATATGTCTTAATGGTAAATTCATTAGGCCCAAACATCTTAAATTATTTAGAAGTACCCGCATTATTCTGGCGATTTAAAATGGAACTTAAATTGATAACTCGAAAAATAAATTTAAAATCCATACCGGGTATCTTAAATATCTGCCATATCGCTATATGGTTTGGAATTCTACAATGAAAAAAGAAAAAGGAGGGAAATTAAGACTTCAACTAATTATCATAAACAACGATCCCTCCATTTCCTTTAAACTTTAATCCCAGATTCTAATCATGATCCATAGACTCATTATGGTCCATTTCCATATCGTCACCTTCCATCCCTCCCTGTTCCATTTCCATATCGCCGTGGTCATCTTCGGTGGTTTCCCTACAGGAAATCATGGTAAGGTTAAAAGTTCCCACAAATAAGACTAACAGTAAAATTCTGAATTTTTTCATTGTTCAATTATTTAATTAAAGGTTCGAAATAACTTTTTGAAGTTTTACCTTGATCTCTTTAGCCACTTTGCCTAGCGCATCATCTTCCACCGCCTGCATGGAAGCAATGGGATTTACCACCGCTACTTCTATCTCTCCTGCCTCTTTTTCCTGTACAATCACATTGCAGGGCAGCATAGCCCCAATCTTGTCTTCCGTTTTTAGAGCTTTATAAGCGTAAGGCGCGTTACAGGCTCCAAGAATGCGATAGTTTCTAAAATCCACATCCAGCTTTTTCTTCAAAGTTTCAGTAACGTTGATCTCTGTTAATACCCCAAAACCTTCTTTTTCCAATTCCTCGGTAACTTTAACGATTACCTCTTCGAAATTTCCTTTAAGGCTTTTGTTAAAATAATAGTCCATGATTTTTTATTTAATGCGTTTTACAATTTTTTTGACTGCATTTAAAATTTACATCTTTTCCTGATGTGCCTTCATTTTGGCTTTCATCTTTTCCATAAGCTCAGGATTCTCATGCAAAAACTGGATCATTTTATCCATCATCTTCTCGGCCATTTCGGGATTAGATTTCATCTTGGAATGCATCTCTTCCATCATTGCTTCTTTCATAGCCGGATCTTTCATCATTTTCTCTTTCATCTTTTTCTTCATTTCTGGATTCCTGTCCAGTCTCTCCTGCATCATCTTATGCATTTTTTCTTTCATTTCAGGATCATCCATCATTTTCTCCATGTGGGATTTCATCTTTTCTTTCATCCCCGGGTTCTTTTGCATCATGGCTTTCATCTTGCCAGATTCCATCATTTGCATATGGCTTTGCATCATGAGTTTTCTTGCCCCTTCGTCTTGTTGTGCCAGATCAATAAATTCATTGAATTGGTTTGGGTTCGAAATAATTTCCTGGTAAACAGCGTTTCGATTGTCTGGAACATCCATTGCTTCAGAAGCGTTAAATGTTGATTTACAACTTATCAATGTTCCTACTGCTACTATAATCATTAAGGTTTTTACAATTGTTTTCATTTTACTTTGTTTTAGAGTTAATAAAAATTTCATCGTTCAGTTTTTTTTAATTCTCTTATCCTGTTCTTTCTACACTATTTTAAAGTTTCTCATCATGCCCATATCCTCATGCTCCAGATTATGGCAATGGTATAGAAACAATCCTTTATAGTCTTCAAATCGCATGATCAAATCCATTTGCATTCCTGGTAAAAGATAAACACTGTCCTGCCAGCCTTCGTTGATAAAACCGTCTTTGGTTGCTTCCCAAAGCTTATCATCTACCTTATCAGCGTCTCGGTTTAAGATGTTGAATTGTAATTGGTGGATATGAACAGGATGTGGCATTTGCATCATATTTCCCATGCCTCCCTGACCGCCCATCATTCCACCGTTGCCATGCATTCCTCCGCCCATCATTCCGCTGTCATCATCAGAATCTGAAGAAAACTGGCTTCCATTATTGATACGCCAGATTTCAGTAGTATCTAATTTAACGGTCTCTTCTTCAGCTACTTCGGTGCCATTATAGGTGCGACCGTTAATGGTCCATTCCATCATTCCGCCCATAGCGAAGGTGAAAGTCCTGGGATTGTCTTTATTGATGGCATCTGTGGCCGCCAATGTATTGAAAGAACTGAGCTCACCAGGTAATTGAGCATCTTTGTTTTCTGCGAAAGCCCCCACATTTATTTCCAGAATATCAAACTGAGTGTCATAAGGCAAGTGATTGCTACTGCTATTTCCCATCATCCCGCCATTCATCATGCCACCACCCATCATGTCCAGTGGGATAGGTAAATGGACCAGTTTAATACGACTATTTTCTGACTGTTGAGATAAATCCAACCATACATCTACCCGCTGAGCCGGCCCTAGCATTAAATAAGACATTCTTTTTGGCGCTTTAAGCAGACCTCCATCTACACCCAATACGGTTATCGCTTCGCCGTTATCCCATGCCAATTTATAGGCACGGGAATTGGAACCGTTTAAGAGCCTTAAACGATATTTCCCGTTTGCGCCCAGGTTCAGGGTATTATCAATTTTACCATTGATCAATATTTGCTCACCTAAAAAACCCTGCATTCGATCCATCTGACCATCGCCTAGGTATTGGAGCTGCTTATTATCATTAAAAGTCCTGTCCTGGATTACCACAGGAATATCATATTCACCCTGGGGTAAATTTAATTTTTCTTCTTCTTTATCAGATACGATAAACAATCCTGCCAGTCCCTTATATACCTGTTCCCCTGTATGTTTATGCGGATGTGGGTGGAACCAATACGTTCCAGCCCTGTTCATCACTTCAAATTCATAATAATAGGTTTCTCCTTCACTTATTACATGCTCTGGGTGGCCATCATTCTCGTGAGACACGTGCAGGCCATGCCAGTGTACAATAGATTCGGCCGGAATCTGGTTTTCATACCTCACCCTAACCTTATCCCCTTTCTTTACCCGAATAACAGGTCCTAAATAGCTACCCTCTATATTTTGTAAATTATCTTCACTACCTTTTATAATAGATGCTCTATAGGAATATGTTTTGGTACTACTGTCTGGATAGATGTTGGTCTGGGAAGGTAATGCGGTAAGTTGTAGATCTAAATCGGCAATAAAATCCTTGTTCATTTTATTTACGGTCTCAGGATGCCGGGTGGAGGTATCCGATTTACAGGAGGCAAAAAAAGGCATTACATAGAAACCTGCTGCTGCCAGGCTTGCAGTTTGTATAAAATTTCTTCTGTTTACGTTTTTTTTCATCATTATATTATTTTGAATTGCATTCGTAAAATTTCAGCACAAGGAAGGTTAAAGCCCCGCTTAAATTTTAGATACTTAGACAACTTAAAAGTCGTAGGCTGCTTAACAGCTAATCTACCGCCCCTTTTTCTGGAGGTTTTCGATTTAGAAACCATTTTTCACCTAAAAATATGAGCAACATAGAACCAAATGCTATCCAAATTAGGGTGGGATCACGTTCTATTTTAATATAAACGAAGGAACCCAGAACTACCACATCCAGAATTATTGCGCTTATTACGATCCCCGCTTTGGCCTCTATGTCCTTTCTCATTTTGGTAAGCACTCCCCAATGAATAATAATATCCATCACCAAATAATATATTGCGCCAAGGGAGGCTATCCTGGAAAGGTCGAAAAAGATAGTAAGCACAATGGCAATTACTATAATATACACCAGCATATGCTTTTGTATACTCCCTTTCATACCAAAGTGACTGTGAGGTATCAACTTCATGTCAGTTAACATAGCAGTCATTCTTGAAACTGCAAAAACACTGGCAATTACTCCAGAAATAGTGGCGATAATAGCAATAGCCACGGTAAACCATAAACCAAATTGACCAAATAATGGCCTGGAAGCTTCAGCTAGACTATAATCTTTGGCCTCAATGATTTCAGGAATACTCAAGTTGGAAATCACCCCCCACGAAACGAGTAAATAGGTTAGCCCGCAAATGAGCAATGAAATGATAATGGTCCTGCTCACGTTTTTGTGTGGTTTCACAATTTCACCACCACTATTGGTTATAGTAGTAAAACCCTTATAGGCAAGGATAGATAAAGCCAGTGCTCCAAGGTACTCCATTACTCCCCTTTCCCCGCCGGTACCTCCTGAAGGTACTAAATCTGATACTACAAAACCCGAGGCATAGATAGCTCCTCCGGCAAAGATCAATAACCCACCGGTTTTGAGGATCGCCATGGCAAGGGAGGATTTCCCTATTACCTTATTGCCCGCAATATTAATTACAAAGGCTAAAATGAGTAGGCCCACCCCTAAAACAGGAATGAGATAACTGTCTTTTGGCGCATCGAACAATTGCAACGTATAACTACCAAAGGTTCTGGCCACCAGACTTTCATTAATAATCATAGAGAACGTCATCAGCAAAGCTGCAAAAGCAGTTACAATACCTTTTCCATAAGCTTTCTCCAAATACATGGCGATACCTCCTGCAGATGGATACGCATTGGACATTTTGGTATAAGAATAAGCACTAAATCCTGATATAATTCCACCCACAATAAAAGCTATTGGAAAATACTCACCAGAAAGTTCTGCCACTTGACCAAGAAGCGCAAAGATCCCTGCACCAATCATAACATTGGTTCCCATGGATATTGCACCCACCAGGCTTAGACTGTTTTCTTTATAATTTCCCATATTGTTTAGAATCGTAATGATAATCCACCACCAGCGCCAAAACGGTTGTCATAGCTTCCCATCAAGGAAAAATTCTTGGATAAAAAATATTCAATACCTGTACTCCAGGTAACCTCTTTTTTGAAATTATCTCCTTGAGGCAGTTCATCTACCCACCCAAAATCTGCCTGGTACTCGTACACTCCGAACAATATTGTTCGCGGAAAAATACTGATCGCACGGCTCAGGCTAATTTGCGGGCGCAATTTGCTGTCCATTCGCACATCCAACGTAAATAAGTAAGGAGTGAGATATCGTACACCTGCTATTGCTGTTGTTGTTATCTCATCGAGGCTATCCTCCATTCCGTTTTCGACATTTATACCGCCAAAAACAGTCAAATAATCATAAAGGTATCTATCATAAGCAGCTTCTACCTCCATATTTTTGTTCCAACCATATTCCCCCCGGAAACTAAACTGATTTCGGATATTAGACGATATCAGGTTCAATGTGGTCATATGCGATGCCGCATCTATCATTCCATAGGAATAATACTGATCGGTCTCATCCAGAAGCTTGGAGACCGGATATTCTTCTAGCCTTGGATCCCTAGGGGTGTCATAGCTGACAATGCGTGCCATACCGCTTACTAAATGGTAAAGAATATGGCAATGGAAAAACCAATCGCCGTATTCATTGCCATAGAATTCAATGGTCACTTTTTGCATTGGCGGTACATTGACCGTGTGTTTTAGAGGGGAATATTCCCCATTTTCATTGATGACCCTAAAGAAATGGCCGTGAAGGTGCATGGGGTGGTGCATCATAGTCAGGTTGTTGAAGGTAATCCTGGTCACCTCGTCTCCCTTGATTTTTATTTTATCTGCCTCAGATAAAGGGACACCGTTCATACTCCAGATATAGCGTTGCATATTCCCGGTAAGGTTCAGTAGGATTTCGGTTACGGGCACATCGGGATCATAGCTGGTCTTCTCTGGCGCCTTCAGGTAGTCATAGTTGTATTGCGAAAACATAGCCATTCCCTGCATGCCATCTGCTTCGTCCATTACTTCCCGTCCGGCAGTCGGGTTCGTCTTGTTCATATCCTCCATTTCAGAGGCCTCATTCATTTTGGAATCCTTTTCCGTATCCATCCCGACCATATTGGAACGGTCCATCTGCATTGAATCCTTTTTCATATCCATTTGCATTCCGTCCATTTTATCCTTCTTCATTTCCATATTTTTCATATTGGACTTGTCCATATTCATCATATCCATTTCCTTCATTCCTTCCATCTGCAAATTATTGTCCATTTGCATCCCCCATTTCTCTTTCATCTCGTATCGCTCGTCTTTACCTGGTCGAAATTTTAAAGCGGGTGCGCCCATTTTCATTTTCATTTTAGCCATTTGCTGCATCATCCCGATTTTATCCGGTTTGGTAACGTCAGGGGCGGCAACGATAGGGCCTTGACCTAAGTAGGCAGTTGCGGTACCGGAGCCATCCTGTGCCATTATTTTAAATTCCAGTTTGCCATTCTCCGGTATGGTCACGATAAAATCGTAGGTTTCTGCAACGGCAATAAAAGTCTTGTTCTTCTTAACAGGAACAACATCTTTACCATCTGCAGAGACAAGCAAAGGGTCTGGGCCGCCAAAGGCCATCCAAAATGAAGTGGAGGCGGAACCATCAATAATACGCATCCTCACTTTTTCACCTGGTTTAAAATCTGGGTATTCAATTTTATCCTCGCCATTAATTAAGAAGGCAGGATAATAAATATCAGCAATATCCGCGCTTTCCATACGTTGCCTCCAAAAATCGAACTGTGCGCCCAGTGCCCCCCTGGCAATAACCTGGTTGAGCGGTGTGGCCGTTCCTTTTCTTATGTTGTACCATTCGGTGCCCCGTTTTAAAAACCGCATTACATCCCTGGGCTTTTCATTGGTCCAGTCAGACAATACCAAAACCTGCTCTTTATCATACTCCAATGTTTTTTCTTTCGGTTGTATGACGATGGGACCAAAAACACCACTCTGTTCCTGCAACATCGTATGGGAATGGTACCAATAGGTACCATTTTGCTTTATTGCAAATTCATATTTTAAGGTTTTGCCGGGTTCTATAGGTGGGGTAGAAAGGTAGGGTACACCATCATAAAAATTGGGCAGCAGCATACCGTGCCAGTGAATGGAAGACTCTACGCTCATTTCATTCTTCACATAAATTATGGCATATTCCCCTTCATTAAAATCTAATGTGGGCCCGGGGATCTGACCGTTTACGGTCATACCCATAACCGGCTTGCCAGCCTTGTTGACCTGTTCTTCCCGCAAGGTCAACGTGTATTCCCGCACAGGCAGATCGTCAACGTTTCCTTCTACGGATGCCTCTAATTCTTCCTGGCTGTAACCCGAAAAACCTAAAAATATCAGTAGGATTAGAAAGTAATTTTTCAATATCATAGTTTGTTATTTTATTTGTTTACGTTCTCTAAACGATAAATAATCTTCTTCATTTGGGCAATTTCGCGTTTCTGTGCTTCAATGATCTCCTCGGCTAGTTTCTTGGTTTCAGGATCTTTAATATCTGCCCTTTTACTGGTTAATATCGCTATAGAGTGATGAGGAATCATCGCTTTCATATATAAAAGATCCCCTATAATAGGTCGTTGTGCTCGTACTAAACCTAAAGCAGAGACAAACAGCACCAGGCTACCCACGTAAATTGCTATATTCTTCTTCTTATTTTTATACATTTTCAACATCAACGACAACATAATTACCGCCATTGCCGCTATCCCCAAACAGGTCATATAAAAACGGGTCAAGCTGAAATAAACATGATCAAATTCGTAGGTATTCAGGTACATGGTAATGTACATGGCTATAAAAGATAACCCGAGCATTAGAAAAAATCTACCGTAATTGCTACCACCAGTTTTATGGTGGTTTTTTGCTTCTGAATTCATTATTTTTTGGTTTTGGTTAGGTTGGTTTTTACTTTTTAATTGTCTTTTTTACGGAACCACAATTGGGCATTTTATCACCGAAATATGGATTGTTTATTTCTTCGATATCAGCATACCAATAGGCTCCTTTATTGTCAAAAGCCATAGGACAGAACTTTTTATAGATCGTACCACCAGATAATGCATCTTCAAACATAGGCCCAGCTTTTTCTGTAAATGCTGCGAATAATTCCCTTTGTTTTTCCAGCTCGCTGGTTTCAGATAATTGTTGTGCAATAGCTTTCAGTTCTGCTCTTTCTTCTGAAAAAGAGGCTACCATACTTTGAGACGCATCCTGTACCTGGTCTGCATCAGCATTGGTTAATGCTATTTTTATTTCCAGGTAATTATGCCAGATTTTTCCCGTCATTCCATCTATAAAATCCTGATCGGCAATATCTGCTGTTTTCTCTTCGGCTTTTTTAACCTCTTCAGGGGTGTTTATTTCAACCGATTGCTTCCCTTTGTTATCTACACAGGAAAATAGGGCAATAGCTAGTAAGAGAACAACACCAAAATTTAAAATTTTACTTTTCATTTTTTTCTGGTTTTAAATTTGATTTTTAAAATTAATGGTAAGAAAAAGGATTTATTGTCATAATTTGGTTAAACATCTATAAAATTTGGTCTAAAGAATTTCTAAAATTGTTATTAAGTTTTTTATATTGAGATAAATTCATCCCTGTTTCTGCTTTAAATTGCCTGGAAAGATAATTTACATTAGTATAATCCAATAGCTGACTAATCTGGGTAAAATTATATTGTTTGGACTGAATGAGCTCTTTTACTTTTTCAATTTTCAGCTTTATAAAATACTTTTCTACCGTTATGTTTTCGGTATAGGAAAAAATCCGGCTCAACCGCGAATAATCAGTTTCGGTTTCTTTGGATAAGTAGCTGGATAAAGTCCCGGATTTTTGCAGGGGCAGGTTTTCCAAAAGCCGTATTAGACTCAGTTTTACCTTTTCGATTAAAATTTTGTCATCGCCCTCTAATAGTTCAAAGCCGTTTTCATCCAGGACCTTTTCCAACTTTTTAGAATCACAAGCTATATTTTTGCTTTTATAAACTACCCGGCCTAATTCTACTTTTGTTACTGCCACCCCGGCTTCAAGTAACTCGTTTTTTATTACTTTAATACACCGGTTACAGACCATATTTTTAACCAAGACTTCTATAATCATAATTTTGGATAATGCTTACTGAAAGTTTATTTTTTGACCATACTTAAACCATTTATTTGAGCTACCATGCTCATTTTTTCCAAGCGGCCTGACAATATTATATTTTTTAATCTTTGTGCCTGTCAAGGAAAGAGGCTTTATAAACTAATTAAACAAAAAACACTCTTCCCTTACAGGACTTTAACATCACGCCCTCAAATGAAAAAGATTAACTAACCAATCAATGAAAAAAATTCCTTTTCTTTTTTAAGGGTATGATATTGTTCATTTTAAAAATTTTTTATAAACTATTTTTAAGCTGGGTCATATATTTTATGATTTCCTTTTTCTCCAATTCTGAAAATTTAGCATCCCAATGGATAAAAGTGTATGAATCCAAAGGCATTTCATCATCTTCAATCTGGCTTATTATTGACCTTAACTTACTGTTTTTTCTTCTTTCAGAAAGCTCGCCCCATTCATTAAAATTTAGTTCAGATTTTCCTTCCCTGATGTGGTCTTCCAGCAACCAGGCCACCGGTTGTATCTTGTTATACCAGGGATATTCGGTATTGTTGCTATGGCAATCATAACAGGAAAGCTTTAATTTATCCTGTACCTCTAGTGGGACATTGTTGACCAGCATAAAATCTGATTTTGGCACCACTTCACTTTGGTTGCGATTGGTGGGCACAAACTGGATGCCCACCAACACAACTAAAAAAACCAGTGCAATGATTTTGATTGTCTTCATTTAGTTAATTTCTCTTTGCACCTCTCCGCAATCCATCATTTTACTTCCATAATAGGGATTTTTGATTTCTTTGGTTACACTCAACCACTGTGCACCTTTGTTATTATTGTACATCGGGCAATAAGCTTGGTACAACTTTTGGCTGGTTCCGACAATGTCAATCAGGTCTATCATGTCCTTGCTCAAAATGTCGAAATGTTCCCGCTGGTGGCCTATGGGGCTTTCCGCAATGTGTTCGGCATGCTCAGTGGCGTCTTCTATGATATCTTGCAGTTCTTGTTGGTCGTTCTGTTCGTAGTTTTCCGTTTTAAAGGTCTTTAACTGTCCCACCATTTTTTCCCCGGCTTTGGCCGCGGCCTCCTGATCGTCATTTACCAAGGCATTTTTAAGCTCCAAGTATGTGGTCAGGCTGGCATCGGTTTGGGCAGCATTGCTGCTTTCCATCCTGTTTTCTTCCATCGGGACAGCGCGCTCGGTCGCCGCGTCTTCAATAGTTGTATTGCTGTTTTTCTCGTTGTTCTTGCAAGAAGTGCTTATTACGGCAAATGCCATAGCCATCACTCCCAAACTTACTTTTACTGTTTTCATTTTTCTTGTTTTTAAAAGGTTGATATTTCTGTTACTGCAATTAATTAAATTTTCCGGATGCCATAAAACACAGCCCGGAACTTAGTATTTTACTTGGTTGTTCGACCGGAAACAAAAAAAGCACTTACCGGCTTTCCTTTTCCCCAGTCCTTATTTTTATACGCTGTTCCACGTCGCTTACATAGATGAGCCCGTCCCCGCTTTTGCCAGTACGGGCACTTACTTTTATAATATTTACAATTTTATCTACATCCTCTTTTTCGCACACTATCTCCATTTTAATGACTTTGCTGTGCATAAATGGAAAATCCAGGCTGGGGGAAGCGGTTTTGGAATCAGTGTAATCTCCAACCCCCTCGCCTTGAAATACGGTAAAACAACAAAAGTTTTCTTCCCGCAGATTCATGGTCACTTCACTAAGTCTTTCGGGTCTGATAAAGGCTTTGATCTCATTCATATCTTCTAAATTTAAGTTGAAATAAGTTTTGTTATGCTTAGCTCTTTTTTGTGTAAGCTGTGTAATTCGCTTCTGAATTAAAATAGCCAACCCGGCCATTCGCGTCAAGCAGTACAATAAAGGCTTCGGTTTTATCCACTCTTTCCCCTGTTTGGGGATCGGTGGCCATCCTTGCAGATTCTTCGTTGTTCAAGGTGCCCACGCACATCTCGCAGCAACCATAATAGGTTTTCCCGTTTACCGGAACCGGGATTTGCGGTTTGGCCATATAGGCATCGTTTACCATACATACCAGGTCATTAGGCAACTTGTCTCCTATCTGAAAATCTAAAGAAAAGGTTTGTTTATTGGCGGTACTTGTACTAATTTCTGTAGCCAGTTTGTCTTGCTTTTTTTGTTTTTGCTGCTCCCCAGAGGAGTTACAAGCACCAAAAACCACGGCCAGAAGAAATACCGCTGTTAGAACTTTGAATGTATTTTTCATTTCAATCTAATTTTGTGCCTGCAAAATGGATAGATCTATAAAAAAGAGTCTATCCATACCTTGCAGGACTTTATTAATTGATAGTTTCTTTTACACTACCACATTTCAGCATTTTTTGGCCCATATATGGGTTCTTGATCGCCTTTTCATTGGAAAGCCAATAGCCGCCTTTATTAGAGTTTGCCATAGGGCAATATTCCAGGTAAATTTCACCTTTGGCAAGCTTCCCATTTTTAACCAGTTTCAACATTGCATCGCTAAGAGCATTAAAATTGTCACGTTGGTCTTCCAGAGAAGTGGCACCGGCCATTTGCGAAGCTTCTTTGCGAGCCGTCTCAGCATTTTCCACTTTTGCCAAAGTTTTCTCGAGTTTCATCGAATGCTTGGCGGCCTTTGCATCATTTGAAGCCACTAAAGCGTCCTTTACCAATAGGTAATGTTCATAAGCAGCGCCCAGATCTTTGTCTTTGAACTTAGGCGACATTTGCATTTCTTCACCATGACCAGCCATATTGTCGTGGTCGTGTTGTGCATAAACTCCCATGCTTAACAAAGTTAGAAGGAGCATCATCATTGTTCTTTTCATCTTAATAGGTTTTAAAGGTTATAAAAATTTGTTCTTCCCTGCTTTAGTTTATAGTTTCCACGATTTCGCCGCAGGTTAACATTGCGCTACCGTAATAAGGGTTTTTGATCTCTTCTGAACGGCTGAGCCAGTAGGCTCCCGCATTGTCATCTGCCATAGGGCAAAATTGCTTATAAACGGTCTGTCCCACTCCAAAAAGTTGCATCGCTTTGCTCAAATGGGCAGACAGGTGTTTAAAATGATCCCGCTGAGTAGAAATATCTTCACTCTCCGTTATTTTTTCCGCAGCACCAATTACTTCTTTTGAAATCAGCATCCAGTGGTCGTGAGCTTCACGATCCTCTAAAAGACTCATATCTATCTTGTTCATTGCTTCCAGTACTTTCGTTGCAGTTGCTTGGGCGGTTTTGGCCTCATCTTCCACCAGGGCGTTTTTCAACTTCAAATATTGATCAAAAACGCCATTTAGCTGGTTGGTGAACTCTTCAGGTACCACGATGCGTTCCTGCATTTCGGTATGGTCAACGTTGCCGGTTCCTGCCGTTTCCATATTGGCATTACCCTCGCTACCTGCCATGTCCATACCGGCGTGGCCCTCGTGACCGGTAGATGTCTTGCCTCCGTCCTTGTTCATCATAGACTTTTTGCCCTGGAGTTGTGCGGCAGCATCTACGGTAAAGGCACCGTTTACCACAATGCGCTCTCCGGTACTCAAGCCATCTGTAACCGCATAATTACCACCCGCGGCGGCCCCCAGGCTCACTTCCCTCATTTCAAAGACAGGCCTGTCCGGATTGGGTTGTACGTAAACCAGCGAACGTTCCCCGGTCCACATCACTGCCGATTTTGGCACTGTAATAAGCTGGGGTTCTGTATTATCTGTATTTTCTTTATGAGCCGGTGCCACTCTCCCACGTACGAACATCCCGGGCTTTAAGCGGCCTTCATTATTTGGCAGGACTGCACGCACAGTTATCGTACGTGTTGCGGTATTAAGCAGTGGTTCAATGAAAGTAATGGGCACTTCATACTCTTTGCCGGGACGTGCATTTACTGTAATCTTTAGTTGTTGACCTTCCTCTAGTTGGGCGATCTGGTTTTCGTAAGCATCAAATTGCGCCCATACGCTACTTAAATTGGCTATCTCGAAAAGGGGTTGCCCTTGTTTAACGTAATCGCCTTCTTCCACCAGTTTTTCAGTCACCGTACCTGAAACCGTGGCGTAAATAGGAAAATATTCTTTTACCTCCCCCGAAACTTCAATTTCCTGAATTTGCTTATCGCTGAGTTTCCATAATTTCAATTTTCGGCGTACAGATTCGTATAACCGGGACTGAGAGTCCTTCATCCCCGCAGCGGTAAGCAATTCCTGCTGGGCAGAGACCAGCTCTGGGGAATAAATAGTGGCCAACACCTGCCCGCGGCGTACTTCCTCCCCGGTGTAATTTATATAAAGTTTTTCTATCCTGCCGCCAAAATAAGAAGCCTGCACACTTTTCACCTCTTCGTTCTCCACGATCTTCCCGGAGAGCACCAGGTCGTGATCCCCTAAGAGGCTATCGCCGATCTCCACGGTGTGGATATTGGCCAGAGCCAGGGCGGTTTCAGACATTTCTATTTGTTGCGGCCCAACCTCGCCGCCGCCACTCTCGGCAGGGATAAGGTCCATCCCGCAAATGGGGCAATCACCCGGCTCGGGCTGCATAATTTGCGGGTGCATAGAGCAGGTCCACAGCTGGTTTTCCTCCTCGTGATTATGTTCTTCTGTAGTGGCTGTTTCGACGTTATTTTCAGACGAATTGCCACCAAAAAACAGATAGCCCAGAAGCAGTCCTCCTAACAGTAACCCGGTGTAAATGATATATTTCTTCATCGTTTTTGTTTTAATTTATTCTGAATTATTCACTTAAATAATTAATGTTCGCACTGGCTTGGTAATAGTTTTTTACCGCTTCTATCAGGTTCAGCTCAAAATTTAGCTGTAACTCCTGTACGTCCAGCACATCATTGAAATCTATGGTACCGGTTTCGTAATTCCGCCTGAGGATTTCTTCGGCATCATTGGCTTGCTCGATGTTGAGCAACTGGGTACGGTAGCTTATGCGTGCCTCTGCCCTATTGCTCACCGCGGCTTCCAGGCGCGACACCAATTCGTTGTGCCGGTTCTCCCGTTGTGCATTTAGCTCACGTTGCTTCAGTTCATTTTGCCGCGTAACCGATTTGTATTTATTACCGAAAATTGGAACCGTTATAGAGACCATCGGCATCAGGATGTCCTTTCCGCTATCCGGGGCTTGCATCGCAGTGGCTTCCCCCACCGCAACGTAATCCAGGCCAAATCCCAGATCGGGCAGGGCTTCCTTTCGGTTCATTTTTTCTGCTTCCCCTACCGATTCATACAGCTTGTCAAAACGCAACAACTCCGGGTGCACCTGTGGAACTTCTGGCAACTGTACCGGGTCTTCCTGTGGCACCGCCAGAGAATCGTAAACTTCTACCGCGGCACCGGGCCTGGTATTGAGCAAGGCATTGAAAGTAGCTTGTTCGGCTTTAAATTCTTCATCGAAGTTTTCCAAACGTTCCCGTAGCTGGTTTTGCCGCATTTGCAGGCGAAGCACATCTACGGACGAGGCTTGGTTTACCTCCAGGGAAGTAAGCGCAAGCTCCTCATAGGCTTCCAGCAGGTCTATGTTTTGTTCCAATACGCGTTGCTTTGCCCTAATGGCATAAAGCCTGTAATAATTTTCGGCCACATTTAGCAGCAGTTGCCTCTGGGCCGTGGCGATTTCCACATATTGGGCATCGGCAAGGCTTGATGCATAATTCTCCCTTGCCGTGATAGTCCCAAACCACGGAATCATTTGTTGCACCGATAGTTTGTACTGCTGTGGGCCCGTTCGGGTCTCTGGTTCGCTGGCAAAATAGCCTACGCTGAACTGGGTTTCCGGGAGTACCCCAACTTCTTCAATCCTCTCCCGGGCCGTTTCATAACGCAGTTCAAACGCCTGTATCTTCGGGTTATTTTCCAAAGCCTGGGTAAGGTAAGGCTGGAGCTGCTGGGCTGTTCCTGTAAGAAAAAAGAAAAGAGAGACAATCACCGCTAGCATTCCGCTTCTTCTATTCAATTTTATTATTAAAATATCTTTTGATTTCATAGTAAAAGGCTTTCTTCTATTTTCTATTTTCAATTCTCTTGTCATTATTCGCCGTCTCCAGGGTTTTTATGCCGGCTTCTTTTCTCCAACTAAATAACACCGGCACTACAAACAATGTGATTAATGCTATAGACATACCTCCAACCGCGGGGATGGCCATAGGGATCATAATATCGCTGCCACGCCCCGAAGACGTCAGTACGGGCAGGAGTGCCAGGATTGTTGTAGCCGTGGTCATCAAGGCGGGGCGAACACGCTTGGACCCTGCTTCCACCACCGATTTACGGATTTCCTTTCGGCTCTTGGGCTCGTTCCGGTCAAAAGTTTGGGTAAGGTAGGTACCCATTACCACGCCATCATCAGTAGCGATACCAAAGAGGGCGATAAAGCCTACCCATACCGCCACACTCAGGTTTATGGTTTTTATCTGAAACATATGCCGAAGGTTTTCGCCAAAAAAGTCGAAATTCAGGAACCAACCCTGGCCATAGAGCCAAATAAGGATAAACCCGCCAGAAAAAGCCACGAGGATCCCACTAAAGATCATAAGCGAGGTAGAAACTTTTTGAAACTGAAAGTACAGGATCAAAAAGATAATCATCAGTGCCAGTGGCACCACAACACTCAGCGTTTTTTCAGCGCGAATCTGGTTTTCGTAAGTCCCCGTGAATTTATAGCTGAGACCTTTGGGCACCCTGAGCTCCCCGTTATCGATTTTATCCTGAATAAGGGCCTGGGCATTTTCTACTACATCCACTTCAGCAAAACCATCCTGTTTATCAAAAAGCACATAGCCAATAAGGAAGGTATCTTCACTTTTTATAATCTGCGGCCCCTGCTCGTAACGGATATCTACCAACTCATCTAACGGCACGGGCGAGCCGCCCTCAACCGGAACATAGATATTGCCCATATCTTCCGGGCTGTCCCGCAATTCCCTTGGGTAGCGCACGCGTACACCGTAGCGTTCGCGTCCTTCAACCGTTTGACTTAGGCGTTTTCCTCCCACAGCAACCTCCAAAAGTTGCTGAACTTCTTCTATGCTAATACCATAACGAGCCAAACGTTCACGCTTGATATCAAGAAGCAGGTAAGGTTTTCCAACAATACGGTCGGCAAAAACGGCTTCGTCTTTTACACCTTCCACTTGCTTTAACAGGTCTTCCAGTTGGAGTCCAAAATCTTCTATTTGTCGAAGGTTTTGCCCCTGCACTTTGATTCCCATAGGTGCGCGCATCCCCGTTTGAAGCATTACCAGCCGTGTCTCGATGGGCTGGAGCTTGGGCGCCGAGGTTACCCCCGGCAGCTTGGTGGCGGCGGTGATCTCGTTCCAGATATCATCTGGCGACTCTATTTCGGGGCGCCAGTTACGGTAATATTCCCCGTCATCATCTGGAATGAGCTGTTTGTTTTTTACGCGGTGGAATTCCACGATTTCGCTGTCATTATAACTGCCAGCTGCATCTTCGTCCACCTCTAAACTTGGGTTTATTGCCAATTTGCCATTTTTTAACATAAATAAACCGTCTTCATTTACCTGGTAGCGCTGGCGTTCGCCGTGTTCATTCAGCATATATTCAGGTTTGTATTGGATTGTATTTTCATACATGGATATAGGTGCAGGGTCCAGGGCCGACTCTGTACGACCTGCCTTGCCCACTACCGTCTCAATTTCCGGGATAGCGGCCACGGCCATATCCAGCTGCTGCAAGACCCGCTTGTTCTCCTCTACACCTGCATGGGGCAGCGAAGTGGGCATCAACAAGAAGGAGCCTTCATTGAGTGAGGGCATAAATTCCTGCCCAATGTTGCGCATAATCATAAAACCGAGAATAACCAAAACGGTGGGCACCGACAAGAACAACAACTTATTGCGCAAGGCCCAATTGAGGATGCGGGTATAAAATTTTTGGAACAGGGCAAAAACACCCAGCAAACCAAAGGATATAATCCCTACCACAATAAAATTCCAGAAAACACTTTTTTCCAGACCCAACGGACGCCAATACTCGGCTAAAAGTAGCACTATGGCGAAAGCCGAAATAGCTATATTGATAACATTTGATCTTTTGGAACTAATTTTCTTTTTAAGAAGCAGTATTCCGGTTACGCCAAAAGCAATTAGGACAATACCGATGAAATATCCAAAAACAATAGCGGTAAGCCCTGCAATTATCAGAATCCCCTGTATTACCCAGCCCGCGGAAGTACGCCGGGTCCGTTTCTTAAAGAAAGATGCGGCAAATGGCGGAATAAGGAAAAGCGCAACCACTAGGGAAGCCACCAGTGCCATGGTCTTGGTAAATGCCAGTGGGCGGAACAGTTTCCCCTCTGCCCCCACCATAGTAAAGACGGGAAGGAAACTGATAATGGTGGTAAGCACGGCCGTCATAATTGCCCCGGAAACCTCGGCAGTGGCATTGTACACGATTTCATTCGTGGTCAAATATTTCCGTTCTTTGTCCTGATCGAGATGCCGGATGATATTTTCAGATAAGATCACGCCCACATCCACCATGGTCCCAATAGCAATGGCAATACCGGAAAGGGCCACGATATTGGCATCGACATTAAAGAACTTCATCGAGATAAAGACCATTAAAACCGCTACTGGCAATAAACCGGAAATGAGGATGGAGGCCCGTAGGTTAAAAACCATAACGATAATTACGAGTACCGTAATCAGGATTTCCAATGTAAGGGCTTCATTAAGCGTGCCCAGGGTTTCCTGAATCAGTTGCGTACGATCGTAAAATGGAACAATAGTTACCTGCGACTCGCGACCATCTTCCAGCACCTTGGTGGGCAGGCCGGGGCTAAGTTCATTTATTTTATCCTTTACATTATTGATTACTTCCAGCGGATTTGCGCCATAACGAGCCACAACCACTCCGCCAACCACCTCGGCACCTTCTTTGTCCAGGATACCACGGCGGGTTTCCGGACCCAGGTTTACTTTGGCAATGTCGCTTATTTTGATACTGGTAAATTCTTCTGAAGTTACCACGGCATTTTCAATATCTTCTATTTCCTGAACGTAGCCCAGCCCACGTACCAAATATTCGGCCTGATTTATTTCCAAGGTTTGTGCACCAATATCACGGTTGGTTTCCTTTACGGCCTTTACCACCTGTGCCAGGGAAATATCGTATTGACGCATCAGTTCGGGATCCACATCTACCTGATATTCCTGCACATAGCCACCTATGGATGCAACTTCGGAAACCCCGCTGGCACCGGAAAGTCCATATTTCACATAATAATCCTGAATGCTTCGCAGTTCGTGCAAATCCCAGCCCCCGGTAACATTGCCATCTTTGTCACGTCCTTCTAAGGTGTACCAAAAAACCTGGCCCAGCCCGGTAGCATCGGGACCCAGGGCAGGGTTTACACCTTCGGGAAGCAGGTTTGCCGGCAGGGAATTGAGTTTTTCCAAAATCCGGCTACGGCTCCAGTAGAACTCAATATCCTCTTCAAAAATGATATAAATACTGGAAAACCCAAACATAGAGGAACTCCGGATGGTTTTCACACCGGGAATTCCCAGGAGCGAAGTAGTAAGGGGATAGGTAATCTGGTCTTCTATATCCTGGGGGGATTTCCCCTCCCATTTGGTAAAGACAATTTGTTGATTCTCGCCAATATCGGGGATGGCATCTACCGCCACGGGATCGCGCGGAATTAAACCGGTTTCCCAATTAAAAGGGGCATTTACCACGCCCCAGCCTACAAAAAGGACTAGGAGGATAATTGCTACTAGTTTGTTTTCTATAAGAAATTTTATGCCTTTATTTAGCATCTTTATTGATAATTAAACAGTTATACATTGAATAACTTTCTGATAATATCAGAAAATTAAACACAACAAAGTAAGCCCAAGATGGAAGTAACCATAGAGCAAATCTTTCCGATAATTATCGGAAACTGTTTAAAATCAAATTAAATAAGTTTCGTGTAGTTTTTGTACGTTCCTTACAAGATAAGGAGGTGTATAATCTCTAAATGGAACAATGTTCTTATCCAGTCCATCAAAAAGATTAATATAAGTATAAAAGAAAGTAGCAACAAAGGCTTGATGCTCAAAGCTTAAATTGGTGTAAGATGTTTTTAAATCATCTTGACCGTCATTCACTATTTGTGCATCTGAACAGCAAGATTTTTCCGAAAAACCTGCTTCACAACTTTTTTGGGATGATTGATTTTCCATACCACAGGTTTGAGCATTATGAAATAAAGCAAAATCAACCAATGAATCTCCACAATAATGCATATTTACAGTAAACGACATAGTGGTAACAAATACCAAACTCGCCAAGGCTACAGATAATATTTTATGGAAAAACGATTTCATAAGATTGCAAATATATATAAAACAACGAAATATAAAAACATTAATAATTCTTTTCGTTATGTTAAACTTTTACTTCCTATACTATTTTCGACAAAAATAAAAGAATCAAACTTCTAAAAATATGATAAATATCATATTTTTATTTTCTTTTTTGCAGTATGTTCGGCAAAAATAAGTCCTAAAAAATTCATTATTAAAAATTAGTTAACATTTGTTAATTTTTTTTATATTCGTATTATGCAAAGCTTTAATAAAATAATAGCTGTTTCATTGGTACTTGCAGTAATGTTTGCTTCATCGTCTTTTACTGTGAATATGCATTTCTGCTGTGATAAACTCGTGGATATGGCGGTTTTAAATAAAGCTCAGGTTTGTGATAATGCGGTGAAGGCTCAGACCAATCCTTCAAAAAAATGTTCGTTCGAAAAAAAAGGTTGCTGTGCTAATAAATCTATAGTTAAAGAAAGTGGCGATAACTTTCAAAAAGCTTCATTTGAGATGGAAAATCATAAACTGATTTTCCTACACACATTTTTTTACACTTACGTAAATCTATTCGAAGGGTTGGAACAAAATATAATCCCTTTTAGGGATTATGACCCACCCCTCATACCGAAAGATTTTCAAGTACTCCACGAGGTATATTTAATTTGATTTCATCCTAAGTAGGTTCTTTTTCAAACAACCTACCTTATATGTTGGCCTGTACTACGCAAAGGCTAACAACTGGTGCGCTCTATCCTGAGCATACCACACTTTCAACTATTTGAAAAACAGAAATTTATAATCTATTAGAATAAATACCATTCTAAGAATAAATAATTAATACTATGGATTTACAGAGAGAATTCTGGATAAAGAATATGGTATGTAGCCGTTGTCTAAAAGTAATAACGCAAGAACTGGAAGAGATGGGAATAACCGTACTCTCTTTGGAATTAGGTAAACTATTGGTTGAATCTTCAAAAAACACCAACACGGAGGTTACGTATAAAGTTACCAAAGTACTTCATTCCAATGATTTTGAAATAGTACAAAGTGAAGGGGAAATGCTGGTTGAAAAAGTAAAAATCATTCTAATCCAACTGCTTACTCAGTTACCACTTCATTTGAAAACAAATACTTCAGAACATTTGTCTTCTACGCTCAACAGGGATTATAAAATACTGAGCAGGCTGTTTTCTAAAAATGAAAACACCACCATTGAAAAATACTTTATAAAACTGAAAATTGAAAAAGTAAAAGAACTTATTCAATTAAAACAATATTCTTTTTCAGATGTGGCATATATGCTGGATTATAGTAGCATTAACCATTTATCAAGACAGTTTAAAGAGATTGTGGGAATGAGTATGAGCGACTATAAAAACACAGAAAAATGGAAACGAAATTTCTATGATGAAATTATATAAATAACAACGAAAGTTATGCAGATGAAGTAGCATAAAAACAGATAGCTTTCGTGTTAATTATAATATTAAAAACCCTAAAGCCCGAACTCCCTAAGGCTTGTGTTGATAATCCCCCAATTACAACATAAGCCAGTTCAGGTCTTAAAAAGGCGAGGAATAAACATTAATTAAAATAAAAAACAATGAAAAATCACTGGTTATGGATGGTCCTCGGTTGTGGACTGCCGCTTTTACTCATCTTTTTAGCACCATCTATTGGAATTGGTGGTGGCACCTGGCTTTTTGCATTTATTATAATAATGTTCGCAGTACACTTGTTAATGCCCATGCGGCACGGGAGCCATACGCACGGATTGTCCAATGAGAACTTAAAAAAGAAGGATAAAAAAAAAGAAGGACAACATCACTAAAATTTATGTTATGAAACGAAAATTTCAAATTAATGGTATTAGTTGCGGCGGCTGCATTAGCAGGGTCAAAAAGACATTGGAAGAACATCCAAAGATTGAAAAGGCAGAAATTTTTCTGGCACCAAAAGGAGCTACAATCATCACTATGAAGGAAACGCTTTCAGTAGATGAATTACAAAAACAACTCAGCAACCTTGAGGGTTACACAATTGAAAAACTATAAAAGTAACTTAAAATCAAAAATTATGTTTTTTCACGACGGAAGTTTCGGAGGTATGCACCTGATATGGTGGATTATTTGGATGGCGTTTATCATTTGGATTTTCTTTATCCCAACTGATATCCCATACCAAAAACCAAAAAAAGAAAAACCATTGGACATCCTAAAAAACAGGTTTGCCAAGGGCGAAATTTCAAAGGAGGAATTTGAAGAATCCAAAAAATTATTAAAATCAGATAACCAATCTTAAAACATATAAATTATGTATCGATTAAATGTAAAAAAATTCGGTTTTGCCCTCGGTCTAACAGTATCCTTAATTTATTTGGGCTGTATGATCGTGATGGCTACAGCAGGACAGGAAGGAACGATTATATTTTTCAACAGCCTTTTACACGGTCTGGACACCAGTAATATTATAAGAATGGACGTGCCACTATTAGAAGCATTTTTTGGTATTGTGCAAAGCTTCATTTTAGGCTGGTTGATTGGAGCGTGTATTGCGGCATTTTATAATGCCCAAATAAAAAACAGATGATTTTGCATTAAATAGGATTGTTTAATCGAAAGTTTAGATAAGGCCCTCTTGAATTTAGAACATAATTATATCAAAGATTCATAAACCGCTAAAAATGATAAACAGTAATACTTATAAAAATATTAAGATCATTTTGACTCATTTATTTATTGGGGCAGGTATTTTTTATTTCCTGGTACACCCTTTTACAATGGTAATCTACTGGTTTGAGTTCAGTGATACGCCCTTCTCTTTCCCCTTGTTTCAGCAAGTCTTAGAAGAACGTTTTTTGGAATCTTTCAGTTTCAATATGCGGGGCATGGGCGGACTCTTAACTTTATTGGGAGGATTCTTGGGGATAGTTTCAGGTTTATTCTGGATAAACCTGAAAAAGAAAAATGAAATTATTGGCACACAACAGCGGCTGCTTGTTCGTGATATTGAAGAATTAATCCAGGCCGGTGAAAATGAACGGGTGGAATTCAAATCTTCCATACGCTATGATTATTACCGTAAAACAACCAATCGGGAACTGGAGTTGGTCATTGCCAAAACCATTGTGGGCTTTATGAATGCCAAGGGTGGAAAACTTATAATTGGTGTTGATGACGACGGAAATGTTCTGGGATTGGAAAAAGATTATAAAACCCTAAAGCATAAAAACATGGATGGGTATGAACGTGCGGTGTTCAGGATTATCTCTACACAATTGGGTCACGAGGCTTGTTTCAGCAACCATATTTCGTTCTACAGTATTGATGAGAAAGATGTGTGCGTGGTGGATATCGAACCTTCCAACGAACCGGTTTATGTGAGTGATGAAGGAAACACCACTTTTTATGTACGCACAGGAAATGCTACGTATCCACTATCGGTAAAAGAAACAGTGGATTATTTAAAAACCAAAAAGCTTAAGCTTATGCAATACAACTAGTTTATAAGAGAGGTTGGAAATGAAATATCCAAAATGATTCGATTACTAAATTCTTTGGCTTGACATGTAAATCTAATTCGGACAGAATTAGTGGAATTAAACCCGAAATCAGAGATTAAAAAGACGAAAAAAATGAAAATTGTATTGGCCATAGATGGTTCAGATTTTAGTGAAGTAGCCATTAACGAGCTTAAGAAAATGACTTTATCCTCAAATAGTGAAATTCATATTATAAATGTTTATGAACTTCCTAAAACAACCGGTCTGGGATTGCATACTATGGGCGGCAAGATAGGAAATTACATAGAAGAAATTAAAAGTAACGCTCAAAAATTGGGAAACAAAATCGTTTCAGAAGCTTCCGATAAAATCAAGGCCGAAAACAAGGCACTTACCATAACCACAAGTGTTGTTAGCGGACTGCCCAAAAGTACTATTAATGAAAAAGCAGAAAATTGGGGTGCAGATTTAATTGTAGTAGGCTCTCAGGGTCACGGTGCTTTTTCTCGCTTAGTATTGGGCTCAGTATCCCAATATTTAACCACAAATGCCAAATGTTCAGTACTGATTGCAAGAGATAGAAATAAAAAATGAAAGAAAAGCAAACACATAGCATTACGTTGGAATCCACCTGTAAGATAACAGATGAGATATGTCTTCCCGATACTAAATTACCTCGTGTGGTTATCGTTGGTGGAGGATTTGCAGGTTTGGCATTGGTTGAGAAACTGAAACACAAAGAAGTTCAAGTGGTTTTACTCGATAAAAATAACTTCCATCAGTTTCAGCCTTTATTATATCAAGTGGCAACGAGTGCCCTGGAGCCTGACAGTATTGTATTTCCATTCAGAAAACAAATCAATGGCTATAAAAATGTTTTCTTTCGTTTGGCTGAAGTTGAGGAAATTCAACCTGATTCAAATACTATATTGACCAATAAGGGAAGTGTTTCTTATGACTATTTAGTGTTGGCTACTGGCACGACCACCAATTTCTTTGGGATGGATTCTGTGGCCGAAAATAGTTTGGGGATGAAGGATATTCGCGATTCCCTCAACATCCGTCATATGATGTTGCAAAATTTGGAACAGGCAGCTATTACTTGTGATGATAAAGAACGCGACGCGCTGACAAATTTTGTAATAGTAGGTGGTGGTCCAGCAGGCGTAGAAATGGCAGGAGCTTTGGCAGAGTTTTGCAAATACATCCTTCCCAAAGATTACCCAGAGTACCCTTCTTCCATTATGAATATTTATCTAATAGAAGCCATTGATGAGTTGTTAGGCACAATGTCAGACAAGGCATCATCGAAAACCCTCAAATATTTAGAGGATTTGAATGTAAAGGTATTATTAAATGAAGCTGTAAGCAATTATGACGGCAACGAAGTCACTACCAAAAGTGGTAAGACCATTTTGGCTAAAAATCTTATCTGGACGGCTGGCGTAAAAGGACAATTCCCAAAAGGTATTGATGAAAAACACGTGGTCAAGGGCAACCGTATAAAAACTGGCTCATTTTTAATGGTAGAAGGTTACGAAAACTTTTTTGCCATAGGCGATATAGCGGCTATAATTACTAAAGATACACCAAAAGGGCATCCACAAGTAGCACAGACAGCTATTCAGCAAGGTAAATGGTTGGGTGATTCACTATTAAAAATCATTAAGAACGAGGCACCAAAACCTTTCGAATATAAAGACAAGGGTTCTTTGGCAACCGTAGGAAAACGTAAAGCAGTAGCCGACTTGGGAAAAATGAAGTTTGCTGGCTATTTCGCCTGGTTACTATGGTCCATAGTACACTTGATGTCCATAAGCGGATTTAGAAATAGATTGATGGTTGGTTTTAATTGGGCGGTTAGTTATTTCACTTATGAAAAGAGCAACCGACTGATTATTAGAAATTTTAATCCGAAATCTTCGATTAAAAACAGGGGAAAATAATTTAAAAATGAAGAATAACAGAGAGAATAAAGATAAGCTTTCCCTAATAGGTTCCATATCCCTTGGTACAGGCGTAATGATTGGTGCTGGCATATTTGTCCTAATGGGTCAAATAGCTGAATTAGTGGGAGATCTATTTCCAATAGCATTTATTGCGGGAGCTATTGTGGTAGGTTTTAGTTCGTATTCTTATGTAAAGTTTTCAAACGCTTTTCCTTCCTCTGGAGGTGTCGTAAAATTTTTAAGTAAATCCTACGGGCCAGGAACTACAACCGGTGTTTTTTCATTGTTGATGTATGTCTCTATGGTAGTTTCCGAAAGTCTGGTGGCCGGCACTTTTGGAGCTTATACACTTAGGCTATTTCCCGAGTCTTATGCAGGTTATGCCTCTACCCTGGGTGTTGGGCTAATTGTTGTTGCCTATATAGTGAACATCCTGGGCAATAAGGTTATTGGGGTCACCGCAACATTTACCGCTATTATAAAGGTAGTGGGAATAGCAATATTGGCCATTGCCGGCTTAGCAATTTCAGGTTTTGCCGATATCACCGGAAACTATATTCCCGAAAATACCGAGACATTACCGCAAGGATTCGCCTTTGTGGCTGCTTTGGCCTTATCTATCCTCGCTTACAAAGGCTTTACTACTATCACCAACCAGGGCGGGGATATTAAAAACCCACATAAAAACCTGGGACGATCTATTATTATTTCTATTCTTATCTGTACGCTCATCTATGTAGCACTGGCTTTGGCTGTTGCCGGAGGTTTAAGCATTCCTGAAGTTATTGCGGCAAAAGATTATGCCCTTGCGGCCGCAGCAAGACCTGTTTTTGGCGAATGGGGCTCCTGGTTTACTATTGGTATTGCTATAATTGCCACAGTATCTGGCGTTATTGCCAGTGTGTTTTCATCATCACGCCTGTTGGCGATGTTGAGTAATATGAAACAGGTGCCTTCCTTAAAAGGGATGGGGAATTTTAAAAATCCGGCGCTCATATTTACAGTTTCACTTGCCATTTTACTGACTGCCCTGTTCAATTTAACAAGAATTGCTTCTATTGGAGCCATTTTTTACCTCATAATGGATATCGCGATTCATTGGGGGCTTTTCAGACATCTTAGAAAAGAAGTTGAATTTCAACCAATCATCCCCTTGATCGCTATCATACTGGATATTGGGGTGCTTACTGCCTTTATCTATATAAAATACCTGAACGATCCGTTGGTGCTAATTGTGGCGGCCATCGGTATAATACTCATCCTTCTTGCCGAACGACTTTTTATGATTTCCCATACTGATAGTGAAGGAAATATGCCTATGGGGATGGACGACAACAAACCTGCAAAAGAAAAAATGTAATTACTATTTAATACTAAAAATTATGGAACAGACAAAAAGAACAACAAAAATGAAAAACAAAAAGTTGATAAGCGGGATAGCAATGGTACCGCTACCAGTACTTGTCTTTTTGAGCATTGATGAAGCTTTGTTTCAAAGCGGTGGCTTCCTCTTTACCCTAAAGCTGGCGATCCTATGGACCTTAGTGAGTATAGGGATTATAGTAACGACAATCCTATTACAGAATAACCAAAAAACGATAACCCTTAAAGTTAAGAAATAATGAAAAGTATAGCGGTTATAGGATACGGAGTCATTGGAAAAAGAGTGGCAGATGCCATCAATCTACAAGACGATATGAAACTTTTAGGCGTGTGTGATGTTATTAGCGACTGGCGCATTCAAAACGCGGTAAGAAAAGAATATGATATTTATGCAGCCACTCAAGAAGCGGCCGATAAAATGAAGTCCGAAGGAATTTCAGTAAAAGGCAATATGCAGGAGCTTTTAGAAAAATCAGACCTTGTAGTGGACTGTACCCCTAAAAAAATTGCGGTTCAAAATGTTGCGATTTATAAAGAACAAAATATCAAATTTATTTTACAGGGAGGCGAAAAACACGAAACCACAGGCCATTCCTTTAGTGCCGAAAATAATTACAAATCGGCTATAAATATAGATGCCACGAGGGTTGTTTCCTGCAACACCACCTCTATTTTAAGAACCTTAACAGCATTAAAAAAAGCTGATCTATTGGATTATGCCAGAGGGACACTCTTGAGAAGAGCTACAGATCCTTGGGAAAGTCATTTAGGCGGGATTATGAACACAATGGTTCCCGAAAAGGATATTCCGAGCCATCAAGGACCAGACGCCAAAAGTGTAGATCCTGATTTGGATGTTATTACTACCGCAATAAAGGTACCCCAAACCTTAAGCCATTTACACTACTGGAACGTGAAGTTAAAAAAACAAGCCTCTAAAGAAGAAGTGCTTAATGCTTTTAAAACGTCCAGCCGTATCAAATTGATTCAATATGACCAAGGTTTGGTTTCCAACAATACCATAAAAGAAATGTTCTTGGATATGGGAAGGCCTTGGGGCGATATGTACGAAGTAGCCCTATGGGAAGATATGCTAAAAGTACATGGCGATGAACTTTTCTATGCTTATGTAGTCGATAATCAAGCTATTGTAATTCCGGAAACAATTGATGCTATTAGGGCATTAACCGGAATTGAAACAGATGGGGCTAAATCCATCGCCAAAACAAATGAAAGTTTAGGAATCCATTAAACACTATCGAGATGAAAATAAGCAAAAACATAATAGGACTTTTAGGAGAAAAGGCAGACTTCTATTTGGAACACGTTTGTGAAAAAATAACAAAGGATGAACTGCAAACCCCCAGTAAAGCAAACATAGATAAGGTATTTGTTCAAAGTAACAGAAATCCACAGGTACTGCGAAGTCTTTCGCAATTGTATAACCACGGAAACCTTGGCGGTACAGGCTATTTGAGCATCCTTCCCGTAGACCAGGGTATTGAGCACAGTGCTGCTTTTTCATTCTATAAAAACCCGGATTATTTTGACCCGGAGAATATTATAAAATTGGCAATAGAAGCAGGATGTAATGGAGTGGCTTCCACCTTTGGGGTTTTAGGATTAAACGCACGAAAATATGCCCATAAAATTCCGTTTATCGTGAAGATTAACCACAATGAACTGCTTACCTACCCAAACAAATATGACCAAACACTATTCGGAAAAGTAAAATCAGCTTGGAATATGGGAGCCGTTGCTGTGGGTGCCACCATTTATTTTGGTTCTGAAGAAAGTAATAGACAGCTAAAGGAAATAGCCGAAGCTTTTGAAGAAGCCCATAGTTTAGGAATGGCTACCATTTTATGGTGCTATACCCGCAATGAAAATTTTAAAACCGAAAAGAAAGATTATCACGCTGCCGCCGACGTTACCGGACAAGCTAATCATATCGGCGTAACGATACAGGCAGATATCATCAAACAAAAATTACCTACAAACAATTTTGGATTTAAGGAAATTGGGTTTGGAAAATATGATGATGAAATGTATAAAACCCTTACCACAGAACATCCCATTGACCTTTGTCGATTACAAGTCGCCAATTGCTATATGGGCAAAATAGGATTGATCAATTCCGGCGGTGGCTCTAAAGGTGAATCAGATTTGACCGAAGCGGTAACAACAGCATTAATCAATAAAAGAGCTGGCGGCTCTGGATTGATTATGGGTCGAAAAGCATTTCAAAAGCCTTTTATTAGAGGGATTGAGTTACTGCACTCCGTCCAACAGGTATATCTGGAAGATAGTATAACCATAGCTTAATTATAACGAAAACAATTTAAAACCAATAAATCATGAAAAACATACTCGTACCTACAAACTTTTCAGAAAACTGCAAGAAAGCAGAGGAACTCGGAATTGAAATGGCAAAGCTTTACAATTCAGAAATTCATTTTTTTCACTTAATTAACACCCCCGTAAACTGGGTTGAGCTAGATAAGGAAAAAGAAAAAAGATATCCAGAAACAGTAAAAGAAATAGGAAGTGCAAAAGCCTCCTTGAGAGCACTGGAAAAAAAAGCAGAACAACAAGAGCTTGAATGCAGGACGTTCCTTGAGTTTGATGGCGGACAGGCAAATATACTTAAACACTCCGGTCATTTTCACCACGACTTTATTGTTACAGGAAGCAGCGGCACCCGAGGTGGAGTGCGCGAATTACTGGGAAGCAATGTAGAGAAAATTGTAAGAAAAGCCGATGTCCCTGTAATTGTGGTTAAGGATGAAAAAGTAACTTTTCCTTTTAATAATATTGTTTTTGTTTCAGATTTTCTGGAAGATGTGAGCGAAGCATTTAAGCAGGTTATTTCTATTGCGGAAAAGTGCGGTGCACATCTTCATTTATTGAGGGTTAATACCCAAACTGATTTTAACAGTATAGAACAGGGTTTGGACCCCATCAAGGAATTCTTGAAGAAATTCCCCGATTTGGATAACTTTTCAATGAATGTATATAATGAACCTGATGTAGAAACAGGTATAAACAATTTTTTGAAATATAAAGATGCCGATTTAATAGCAATGTGTACTAGTGGCCGTACAGGTTTTTTAAGCCTGTTCTCCAAAAGTATCGCCGAGGGCGTAACCAATCATTCCGAATTGCCGGTAATGACCATTAAGGTATAACAATGAATAAACCAGTCCTAATAAAAAAATATTCCGGCGAGTACGAAGCTTTTGATATAAACAAACTCATCAATTCTCTGCGACGTTCACAGGCAGATGAGGATCTTATTCAAGATATAGCACAGGAGGTGCAAGAGCAGATTGAAGAAGGAATGACCACTAAGAAAATCTATCAATTGGCTTTCAAGATGCTAAAATTAAGATCGAGGGTAAGTGCTTCAAAGTACAAACTCAAAAAAGCTTTGATGGAGCTGGGCCCAACGGGCTTTCCATTTGAAAGGTTTGTGAGCAAACTATTAACGCACGAGGGGTTTGTAACACAGGTGGGTGTGATTGTGCAGGGCAATTGCGTGCAGCACGAAACAGATGTGATAGCCCAACAGGATAACGAACATTATATGATTGAATGTAAATACCATAGTGATCAAGGGCGGGTTTGCAATGTTAAAGTGCCCCTTTATATCCATTCAAGATTTTTGGACGTAGAAAAACAATGGGAGCGCCAAAAAGGTCACGAAGCTAAAATTCACAAAGGAGGTTTATATACCAACACCCGATTTACAAGTGATGCTATACAATATGGTAAATGCGTTGGGCTATTATTGACAAGCTGGGATTACCCAAGGGGCGATGGTTTAAAAAACAGGATAGACAAGTCCGGCTTGCACCCCTTAACTGCTTTAACAACGCTGACCAAAGCCGAGAAAATGAAATTATTGGAGAAAGGAATCGTGCTCTGCAAAGAGCTTCACGAAACACCAAAAATTTTAGAACAAGTAGGAGTGCCAAAATCAAGACACAAAAAGATTCTTGAGGATTCAAGAGAACTATGTAGAATTCATTAAAGCACTATTTAAATTTTTAATTTAAAAATAGAAGAAATGAAAACAGATGAACTGAAAGAAAAGGACAGTATCGATTTAGAGCCATTTTACCAAGCATTGGAAGATGATTCTAAACTACTTGAAGAAGCCCTTGAGATATTACTGGAAATGGTACACTTTGAACCTAAATCCATAAAGAAATTGGCTCTTTTTATCAAAAAGGATTCCCGTAATCTATATAAAGAAATAGTGGAATTGAGCAAATCTAACCAAGGTAAAGGAAACACATCTTCCTGCTGTGGTGGACACTAAAAAAATACTATAAAGATGAAAACCAATAAAATAAACATCCACTTTTTGGGAGCAGCAGGAACCGTAACCGGCTCAAAATATTTAGTGGATACAGGAGATATAAAAATACTCATAGACTGCGGACTTTTTCAAGGGCTAAAGGAATTACGCCTTAAAAACTGGGACTATCCGCCAGTGAAAGTTTCGGAAATTGATATGGTCTTGCTTACCCACGGTCATTTAGACCACACGGGCTATCTGCCTCGATTAGTCAAGCAAGGATTCAATGGGCCTATCTATGGTACCAATCCCACATTAGACATCGCCACGATCATCTTGAACGATAGCGCTAAAATTCAGGAACAGGAAGCAGAACGTGCCAACAAAGAAGGCTATTCCAAACACAGTCCTGCCGAACCACTTTACGATTTGAAGGATGTAGAAAAAACCATTCCGCATTTTAAAGGTATTCCACAAGCACAATGGATTCCATTGTTTGACGGTATCAGAGTTCGTTTCCAATACAACGGGCACATTCTGGGTGCCACTTACATTGAGTTGGATGTATACGGGAAACGTTTTGTGTTTTCAGGAGATATTGGTAGAACTAACGATTTACTATTATATCCACCGTTAAAACCGAAAAAAGCCAATGTACTATTTATAGAATCAACCTATGGTGGAAGGTTTCATCCAGATGAAGTAGAAGCACTTCCGCAGATTGAAAAATTGGTCAATGACACTATCAATAGAGGTGGAAGTCTTTTTATTCCAAGTTTTTCGGTAGAACGCGCCCAACTGATGATGGTGATTTTTTGGAAATTATTGAAAGAGAAGAAAATCCCAAAAGTACGAATGATAATGGACAGCCCAATGGGCGCTAGTGTATTGGAATTGTTTCATCGCACAAGGGACTGGCACAGACTAGATGAGAATGAATGTGATGAAATGTGTTCACATTTTACGGTCGTAAGCAGTTATCGGGAAACTATGGAATTACGAACCGATAACAAACCAAAAATTGTGATTGCAGGAAGCGGAATGCTTACTGGCGGAAGAATGCTCAACTATCTCGAAACCCAAGCACAAAATTCAAACAACACTTTGCTCTTTGTGGGTTATCAGGCCGAAGGTACTCGGGGAAGAAAATTATTGGAAGGTGATAAGGAATTGAAAGTGTACGGAAAATGGGTGCCGTTTCATATGGAAGTTGCAGAAATTGAAGGGCTTTCGGCACACGCAGACCATAAAGAACTTATAGAATGGATGGGCAAAATAAAAAATACGCCAGAGCGCATTTTCATAGTACACGGTGAAAAAGAAAGTGCGGAAGCATTGCAGAAAGGAATTAAAGAAACTTATCAATGGGATTCGGAAATCCCACAGCTATATAGTATAGAAAATGTATAATTTGTTAATCATATAAAAATGCAAACCAAAAAAGCAAGCACGAACTGGCAAGTGATTACCGGCGGACCTAGTACTGGAAAAACCACTGTAATTAATATGCTGGCTGAGAGAGGTTATAAAACAACCATTGAGCATGCAAGGCACTATATAGACACCATGCGTACTGAAGGTCAAACGGTTGAAGAATTAAGAAGTAATCGTAAGAAATTTCAAATAGGGGTCTTGGATATGCAAATAGAACAAGAAGCTTCCATATTGCCCCAAGACTTGGTTTTCTTAGATAGGGCCATTCCAGATGCTATGGCATACTATCAATTTTTAAAGCTTGATTATGATGAGAAGCTGCTCACCGCAGTTAAAAACACTTCCTATAAAAAAATATTCATTTTAGACCGATTACCATTCACCAAAGATTATGCCCGTACTGAGGATGAAGAGGCTCAAAAGAAAATACACCAATTAATAATAGATGTTTACACTTCCTTGGGATTTCCAATTGTTTCTGTTCCAGTTTTGCCACCAACTGAACGGGTAGAATTTATTTTAAAAAACATAGAATAGCATACACGATCAAGTATCTAAATGTAATTTATAAAGAAAATGTTTAGAAAATTCAATAGAAAATATCCTACAACATATAGCACAGCTATGATGTTCACGGCAGCATTGTTCTATTTTATTTTGGGCTGTACAGGTATAAATGCTCAAAACGAAATGCTTATCGGGCAGATTTCAGGCAGGGATGTAGTGCGAAAAAATTTTGATAAAGAAGGTGATTTTCTCAATAAACAAACTTTTGAAGCTGGAGAAACAATAAAGGAAAATGGATATTATGAAATAAAGGTAGTTACAGAATTGTTTGACAAAAACAAACAATCAACCGATAAATACACTACTACCTACCGTTGTGAGCCAGATGACGCCAATGTAATGATAATGGCTTTTCCGTTTTCCAAGCCAAAATCAAAAGAAACCGAAATTAATACCATTTCTGAAAATTTTAAAAAGCTCTACGATTTACAAAACTTGAAAGATATTAAATTGGAAATGAGTTTTGACTCGGGCTTGTTAAACTTTTTTGGTTCCAAAAGCATCATAAAAATTTATGACCGAAAATTAGAGGATGGGAAAAACACTATAAAATCAAAAATTAATATTAAAGCCTATGCCTGGGGAATTCGCATTAAGCAACTCAATTATACCGTTATCGAAAAATTAAATGAAAAAGGTTTATTGACCTTTCAGGAATTTACAAAAGAGGATAAGAGCTATTTTACAATGAACTATAAATAAAGACAGATGACAAATTACGATACACTTTCAGAAGCCATAAATGACTTACAAGCAAACGACTATCCTTATGATTTCAATTTAAAACCAGAGTGCTTAGAATGTCCTTCCCTGAAAATTGAGATCCGGCCAGAAGATTTTAAAGTAGATAAAACCTATCGCTTTGAAGGAATGAGCAGTACCGATGATAATAGTATTTTATATGCTATATCTTCTAAAAACGGCATTAAGGGTCTTTTGGTAGATGCTTACGGTGTCTATGCTGAAAACCTAACGGAAGCAATGCGAAAAAAATTAAGGTAAAATCTTGAAAATGATAAATTTAGATAAAATTTCAACCAAACCACCCCAAACGATTTCAAAAGGCGAGGCAAAGAAAAATCTGGCACAGCTTCGCAAAGAATTTTTTGAACTTCAGAATATGTTTTATGCCGATGGGCGTTTTGGTTTGCTTATTATCCTACAGGGCATGGATACTTCCGGCAAAGACGGCACCATTCGTCATGCCCTTAGCAGTATGAATCCGCAGGGAGTTCAGGTTAAATCGTTTAAAAAACCGACCGAGGAAGAGTTGAAGCACGACTTTTTATGGCGTGTTTACCCCCATATTCCACCAAAGGGTATGATTCAAATTTTTAACCGTTCATATTACGAAGATATAATGATGCCAAGGCTCAACAATTCCCTTCCAGAAGAGATTCTCGCACACCGTTGTAAACTCATAAAGCATCTTGAACAGCATTTTAAACTGAGTAACATTCATGTACTAAAATTTTTTCTCCATATCTCGAAAGAAGAACAAAAACAGCGTATAAAAGAACGACTTTTAAAACCTCATAAACGTTGGAAATATAGTGCCAATGATAAAAAAGCAGCTAAAAAATGGGAGGCTTATAGAGCTGGCTACAATATGTTATTAAATGACTGCGATGAACCTTCCTGGCATATTATACCCGCAGATAAACGTTGGCACCGCAACTTTAGCGTTGCCAATATAATTACGGAGCATTTAAAAAAACTAAACCTAAAATATCCTAATACTTAAAAATAGAAATCATGGAAAATCACAAAGACCATAAAAATCACGGCCATAAAAGCAAAGGGAAAGATTCCACAAAGATAGAAGCAGAAAAAAAAGAAGAAGAGATAAAAGACCATCATATCGAAAAAACAAAGCACGGCCACGAAAAGGCTATGGATCATAGTAAGATGAACCACGGCAGTGGAGACCATTCTGGCCACAATCCAGGGCACGGAGAACACGGGCACGACCATCATAAAATGATGATTGCCGATTTTAGAAAACGGTTTTGGGTAACTTTAATCTTGACCATTCCCATCCTGATCATCTCCCCTATGATACAAGATTTTATTGGGTATGAGTTTTTGCTTCCTGGAAACCAGTACATTTTATTCGCTCTTTCTTCGGTAGTATATTTCTATGGCGGCTGGCCATTTATTACCGGATTCTGGTCCGAGGTTAAAAAAGGTGCACCGGGAATGATGACCCTTATTTCTATGGCCATTACCGTGGCGTACTTTTATAGTTCGGCAACGGTGTTTGGTTTAGAAGGTGTCGATTTTTTCTGGGAACTGGCTACGCTTATTGCTATTATGCTTGTAGGTCATTGGATAGAGATGAAAAGCGTTCTAGGCGCCTCTAAGGCCTTGCAGCTGTTAGTAAGCATGATGCCTGCCGAGGCACATCGTGTTAAAGGAGACACTATTGAAGATATTCCTCTGGAGGATTTACTGAAAGATGACGTAATACTTGTAAAACCAGGGGAAAAAGTTCCCGCTGATGGTATTATAGTAGAAGGTTCTAGTTATCTAAATGAATCCATGCTTACCGGAGAATCTAAACCGGTAAAAAAAGATAAAAAAGATAAAGTAATTGGAGGTTCGGTAAACGGTAATGGCAGTTTAAAAGTAAAAGTAGAGCATACCGGAAAGGACAGCTATCTCAACAAGGTCATCACTATGGTCGAGGAAGCACAAAAGTCTAAATCAAAAATGCAAAACCTCTCTGACAGGGCTGCAAAATGGTTGACTTACGTTGCATTGGGAATTGGATTTGGAACATTAGCGGTTTGGCTCATATTGGGCTTTCCATTTGTTTATGCATTGGAAAGAATGGTAACCGTAATGATTATTGCATGTCCGCACGCTTTAGGTCTTGCGATTCCGTTAGTAGTTGCTATTTCAACAGCTGTATCTGCTCAGAACGGGTTGTTGATTCGCAACAGGACCGCTTTTGAAGAGTCCCGAAAAATATCGGCCTTATTATTTGATAAGACGGGAACGCTTACTAAGGGAGATTTTGGGGTTACAAGAATTGAATCTGTAAATGAAAAATTTTCGAAAGAGGAAATATTACGGTTGGCGAGTGCTTTGGAGCAAAGCTCGGAACACCCTATTGCCGTTGGAATAATTAAAAAGATAAAAGAAGATAAAGTTGCTATCCCAAATCCAGAAAACTTTAATGCGATTACGGGTAAAGGTGTGGAAGCAAATGTAGAAGGAAAGCAAATAAAAGTGGTTAGTCCTGGTTATTTAAGGGATGAAAAAATAACTATTCCCGAAGATGCCTATAGTGACGCCGCTGAAACTGTCGTCTTTGTCTTGATTGATGGAAAACTGGCAGGATATATTGCACTTGCCGATGAAATAAGACCAGAATCTGCCGAGGCTATAAAAGTCTTTAAAAAGAATAATATAAAAGTTTTAATGGCTACCGGTGATAATGAAAGAACTGCCAAAGCTGTTAGCGATAAACTCGGCTTGGATGGATACTACGCCGAAGTTTTGCCACATCAAAAAGTGGAAATAGTAAAAGAATTGGAAAGTAAGGGAGAGTTTGTGGCAATGACAGGAGACGGCGTGAACGATGCACCGGCTCTGGCTCAAGCCAATGTAGGTATTGCAGTAGGTTCTGGCACAGACGTAGCCGCTGAAACTGCGGATATTATTTTGGTAAACAGCAACCCACAAGATATTGCTAACTTGATTTTGTTCGGTAAGGCTACATACAATAAAATGATCCAGAACCTTATTTGGGCGACGGGGTATAACGTTATTGCCATTCCGTTGGCTGCCGGAGTGCTTTATTCTACCGGTTTTGTTTTAGGTCCAGCCGTTGGAGCTGTACTTATGAGTTTGAGTACCATCATAGTGGCCATTAATGCTCAATTATTGAAAAAGAAAATCGGAAAAAAATAATGATTAAAAAAAGCAAGCTCGGCAGGATCTTTTTGGTCCTGCTGAGTTTATTTATGGTAATGCTTGGTTATGGTATTTTATTGCCAATCCTTCCATACTATACCGAAAGGCTTGCTTTAGGAGCTAACCTCGATACTAATTCGATCAATTTTCATATTGGTTTATTAACGAGTATCTACCCCTTCTTTCAGCTTCTTTTCGTTATACTTTGGGGGAGGTTATCCGATAAATACGGGCGTAAGCCCATTATCGTTGTTGGATTAATTGGGTTTATAGTAATGCAACTGCTTACTGGATTGGCAACCTCCCTTACAATGCTCTATATAGCGCGTATTCTCGGAGGTATATTCACTTCGGCTGTTATTCCTGTCAGTAACGCATTTCTCAGTGATATCACTTCTAAAAAACATAGGACTAAAATTATGGCTTGGTCTGGGGTAGCGATAAGTTCAGGGGTTATTTTTGGACCTGTTTTAGGCAGTTTTCTATCCCAAACTAACCTACACTTTAAATATTCGTTTTGGATATTACATCTGGACCGGTTCTCAGTTCCTTTTATTTTGGTTGCACTTTTAGGTTTTACTGTATTGGTTATTTTGATTAAATCGTTTAGGAATACAAAACCGGTTAGCAGGTTTGTTTCAGGAAAACAAAAATTAAATTTTAGTTTTAGTAGGTTCTTTATTGTCCTATTACTGCTCTCTTTTGTTATGCAGTTTGTAGTGACCCTCTTTGAAACGGTTTTTTCAATTTATGGAAAAAATCAGTTGCTATTTTCAAGTAATCAGATAGGAATTGGTTTTATGGTCTGTGGGATAGTAATGGCGGTATTACAACCTGTATTTGCGACCTATGGAGAGAAAATATTGACAGCAAAACAACAAATTGGAGCCGGATTGTTGATTTCAGGCATTTCACTAATCGCATTTCCTTTTTTCGGCAATGAAATTTATGTCTATGTACTGATTGTAACATTCGCCACTGGTGGAGCAATTGTAACCCCTAACCTACTTTCAGCCGTTTCCTTACTTTCAAAAGAAAGGGCGGGCAGTAATATTTCTGTACAGACCTCGGCAAACAGTGTCGGACAGATTTTAGGCCCGATCATCGGAACCTGGCTCATTGCCGGTGGGTTTTATTATCCCTTCATTATAGCCGGCATCATTATAATTACCTTTATTGGATTACTTTATTTTTATAAAAGCTTTAATAGTAAAACAACTAAAATAGGACAAGACAACAAAGTATCCTAAGAAAAGCAATAATCTTGTTTCTGAAAAATAATATTTAAATTTTTATTATCTAATAATCATTTAATTTTTTAAGGCATTTCCAGAGCGCCACCAACATCACTCTGATTGGTGAAATAAGTCCGTCCATTTGCTAAAAAATGTGATCCTAATTGGCCACCTACCTTTTTTGTGGTACAAACTTTTACTATTTTGAGCTTAGCTATTTATTAATATTATGATATCACCCCAATTTCATAAGGATCAGTTCAATCCAGCGACGGAAAAGACTTCGCAATTGTTCACGCTCTATATTACGTATAGTAATACTATCCAGACGGCCGTCTATAAGTTTCCGACTAATGAGCTGAGTGTCCATCCTGTCATTTTTGGTGTATTGCTCCTTTCCCTTACGGTGTGTATCAGCGGGATTGACTAATAGGGATTTCCCTCTATAGGTCTAAAATCTGGGATAGGCACAATAGAATAATCTAAATAATATCATTTAAAATATAAAGTTCATTCTGTAGTCACTTCACCACAATATTTGATAAAACGAAATAACCAAGTCTGGTCTCTGGAACCATATTTATCCCGGTTATCATAAGGTTTGATTCTGAATAATGTTAATATTAAATTTCAGGGAATTCGAACTTTCAAAAAATGTTGTAACCAGTCCTTGAAAAAAGGATTTCACTTTCTTGAAACCTTATTAATGCCAGTAGAGGGAACTGGACTCGAGGGACCTTCTGGTTATAAGCTTGGTATTTCCATATGTCAGATATTTATCAACGGTTGATTAACCATCATAAATCATGTTATTACAGACTTTTAATCCATATAAATTTAAAAATTAATAACTTCATCAAGTGCTTCATCAGCATCCCGGTGCATAAAATTAGCTTGATAATTCAAGGTAGTTTTTAAATCACTATGACGATAGAGCTTTTGTAACATTAATGGATGAATTCGATCGCCAGCAATATTACCAAAGCTATGCCTAGCAATGTGATTAGATAAGTTTTTTTCGATTCCACATTCCGTGGCAATTAGCTTTAAGCATTTATTAAAAACCTTCGTAGCACTTTTTGTTTTTATATAAATTTGTTCAGCATCCTTAGGATTGGTATTTCTTAAAAAGGGGAATACAAAACCTTTATTAAGGTGTTTCTCCTTTTTGTAATAATTTAAAATTTTTTCCGCTTTCAAAGGAATTTTAAGGCTGAGTGCTTTTTCATTTTTGTTCATCACATAATAAAGACGATCGTCCTTAAAATCAGACCACTTCATTTTAACCACATCGGAAATACGAATTCCTGCGAAATAAAAAGAAAATAACCATATGTTGTGCGTATGCCAGATAGAAGTATTTTCCTCCAATTTCAACTGTTCAATTTTCTCAACCTCTTCTACGCTAAGTCCTACTTTATTACCAGAACCAATTCTAATTTTTTCCTTATCTCCGGCAAAAGGATAATATTTTTGATCAATAATTCCTTGCTTAATTGCTAAATTAAACAGGGTTCTAATTAAAATAAGCTGATTAGTAATAGTTCTGGTTTTTTGTCCTAAATAAGAATAGCAAAAGGTTTTGTATTTATTAATGAATACTTCATCGATATCTCTAAAAGAAAGAGCTTTACTTTTTTTGAAATGCTCTACCCCATCCATCCATACATATTTATTACGACGAGCATTACTGATACGTTTCAATCTGCGTTCCTTTATATCCTCAATGATCGCTGACTTCCTTTTAGTCCTTTTAAAGTTTAAAAATTCTTCAATATTATACAGTATAGATAAATCACCTTTTGCAACTGAGAATATCCCCCTCTCATATTTTTCCATTATACGTTCAGCCGCTAATTCAAAAAATGATTTTTGCCCCCTGGCTCCCTTTAATTTTTGCTTGATCTGTTTTGGAGTAACACGATCTTCAGAGTGGAAAAATAGGTTATTAGCCTCAACCATTTTCTTCATTAAAAAAATGTTGAGCTGTTGCGAGTTTGGATGACTTTTCTTAGCCATTCCAGCATTGTTATCCCAATCTTTCTCAAAAACATATTGTCCGAGCCACTTGTAATTAGTTTTATAATTCTCACTAATTCTCAGTGCTAAAGGAATTCTTCCATCTTTTCGAATCATATTCTTCCTTAAAACTATCTTTATGCTAGCCATAACTATTTAATTTTGAACTTTATAAAGATAAATAATTAGTTTAAAAACTAGTACAGAATAAGTACAGAATAAGTACAGAATCACTTGATTTTAACAGAATTCAATTGATTGCAAAAATTACGTATTTAACTGATAATCATATATTTTAACGGTTTTTAATCTATTTGGAATAACTACTTGTCGATGTTCATAACCCGGAGGTCCCGAGTTCAAATCTCGGTCTCGCTACTACAAAAATAAGGGGTTTCGAAAAATCGAAATCCCTTTTTCTTTTCCCAGGTACAACATAGGTACAACTTTTAGCATATTTTGCATTTTCATTTAATAGATTCTTCCTTGGTTTTATTTGAATGCAAAACCTGGATATACTGGACTAAGCTGACCCCCCTTAAGAAAACGAAGAGAGCTGGAATTTTAAATTATTCTGGAGTATGTTGACCCCTCTGGATGATTTATTTGGGAGCATGTTGACCCCCCTGGTTATTTTCTTTCAGGTTTTGGTTTATTTGGTGGTATCCACCAAAAGATGAGAAATGTCCGGAAAACCAAAACTAATGAGTCAAGTAAAACAAATACTTCGTCTGCACCACCAGGGAAAGGGAATAAAAACTATTGCAAAAGCGCTTTGCGTAAGTAAGAATACCGTTAAAGGCTATGTCCGTAAAGCTGATTCCAGCAGTCTTCCCATAGAAAGCTTGTTAGCCTTAGAGGATCCGGTTCTGGAGGGTAAACTATGGCCAGGAAATCCAGCCTATAAAGATGAGCGGTATGAGCAGCTCAAACCTCATTTAGCCTATTATTGTAAAGAGCTGGGCAAAGTAGGTGTAACGCGTTTGCTGCTCTGGGAGGAATATAAAACCGGGAACCCTTATCCCTATAGTTATGCGCAGTTCTGTTACCATATGCTGCAACATCTTCGTAGTGGGAAGCCCTCTATGGTATTGAATCATAAACCAGGCGATAAACTTTACGTGGATTATGCAGGTAAACTTTTATCCTACATCGACCGGCAGACTGGAGAAGAAATTAAAGTCCAGGTCTTTGTAGCCTGTCTGCCTTACTCTGACTATTGCTTTGCCATGGCGGTACCCAGCCAAAAGCTGGAAGATTTTATCTATGCCCTGAGTTGTTGTTTAAAGGAACTGGGTGGAGTTCCGTTAACCCTGGTACCGGATAACCTGAAGGCAGCCGTGATTAAAGCCAATCCTTATGAACCCGATATTAATCGGGCATTGGAGGATTTTGCCAACCATTATGGTACTTCGGTGACCCCGACAAGGCCTAGAAAGCCCCAGGACAAAAGTTTAGTAGAGAACCAGGTGAAGCTGATCTATAACCGGGTATATGCCAAGTTACGCAAGCTCACTTTCTTCGACCTTCCTTCTTTAAACAAAGCCATTGCCCAAAAAGTCAGGGAACATAACCAGACCCGTATGCAACAGAAAGATTATTGCAGAGAAGAGAAGTTCCTGGCCGATGAAAAGCATACCCTGCAGCCTTTACCGGAAACAAGCTTCGAGATCAAATATTATCGGGAACATAAGGTGGCTAAAACAATCATATTTACCTGGGTATGGATAAACACTATTATAGTGTACCCTTCACCTATATCGGAATGAAGGTCAAAGTGATCTACACCAGATCCCTGGTGAAAATATATTCCAAAGCAGATCCGATTGCCACGCACCTTAGGAATCATCGAAAAGGTGGGTATACCACCCGCAAGGAACACCTGTGTTCCCACCATCAGTACTACAAAGAGCGAAGCCCCACCTATTACATGCAACGCGGCTATAATCATTCCGAGACACTATACCGGTATATGGAAGCCTTGTTCAAACAGGATAAATATCCGGAGCAGCTTTATAAAACCTGTGATGGGATTATGAACCTTGCTCGAAAGACAAACCTAGAACCTTTTACCAAAGCCTGCGATATAGCGCTGGAGCATCAGAATTACTCCTACAAGTTCTTAAAACAGGTCCTGGAAAACCGAATGACCGAATACCCTGAGGAGCCTGTGATAAAATCGCTGCCCTCTCACGGAAATATCCGTGGAGCATCATCTTATAAATAAGTAATCCATAAAAATTAATATATGAATCCTATTGAAAATCAATTAACACAGCTACGGCTTAATGGCATGCACAGCAGCTGGAAAGCCATGGTAGAGACCCGACAGCATCACGAGCTATCCTTTGGGGAAGGCCTGGAAGTCTTATTGCAGGCGGAAGCAGAAGACCGAACCCACCGCCGTTTTGAACGCTTGAAAAAAAGTGCTCAGTTCAGGTACCAGGCAAGCATGGAAGAACTCAGCCTGGATGCCTCCAGGGGAATCAATAAAACCCAAATCACAGAACTTACCAGTGGAACCTATCTTGAAAAAGGGGAATCCATCCTACTGACCCGGAGCTACGGGTTGCGGGAAGAGCTTTCTTGCATCAGCCCTGGGACACCAGGCTTGTAGTCAGGGCCATAAAGTACTCTATTATAATACCCAAAAATTAATGATGAAAACTAAAATGATCCGTATTGACGGGACCTTCTTAAAATTTTTTGATAAGCTAGCCAAAGCCAAACTGCTGATCCTGGACGACTTTGGTCTGGCTCATTTAGACAGAAAACAGCAAATGGATCTAATGGAAATTATTGAAGATCGTCACGGAAGATCATCTACCATTATTGCCAGCCAGTTACCGGTAGGAAGCTGGTATGATATTATCGGGGAAGCAAGTATTGCAGATGCCATTTTAGACCGATTAGTACACACTTCCCATCGCATAGAATTAAAGGGAGAAAGTCTTAGAAAAAAACTGTAATATTGTCATTATCTTATCTTTTTGACCAAAATCCTTGAGGGGTCAGTATGACCAGTACGAGGGGTCAGCATCACCAGTATATCCACAAAACCTATGATTTTACCTAAATCTTCATAAAAAATAAAGTATTTACTGAAATAGGTGTTCTTAAGTTTTTTTATTTCCACTAATCAAAAAGGAGACTTCTACCATGATCCAACCCCAAACACAATTAGGATTTTTTCCGTTTTTTGGAAATATTCCTATATTTGGAGTAATTTTGTAATAACCCGTCTTATTGCAAAAAAGAGTAATTCTATTCTAGCAATTATGTATACTTCACCTTTAAAGGAATTTTCAAGAAATGATTATTTCGACCAATCTGTTATTAATGATGATATGGCTGATTTTAGTTTTGATATTTTCTTTTCAGGGAAGCGAATAGGATCTAGGAGAGATCTTATTGATTTATTTGTAGTAACCTGGATAATGGATGATACTGAAAACATTTTTATTCGATACAGTATTTATTCGGGTGATAAAGCAGATTGGAAAGAAAAAATTACCGACCAGTTAAAAATACTCATGCAGGATATAAATGTGAGTAAGGAAATTATTAGTGGACGATTGCGGTATTTTGAAGTGAAATCAGAAAAGTATTTACCAACGGAAGCTTTTGAGAAAAAATTCCTGGAGCTCAAGTCTAGAATGAAACAATTTCAAGAATATTAAACTACTTCCGAAGCTATTAATGGTACCTCATATGGAAATGCAAATTTAGAATGATCAGTGCCATTTAACCAGGACTGGTGATCCTGTTGTTTTAGCACTACCGGCATTCTCTTTTTGTTATTGTGAATTTCAGCCATCAATTCATTTGCTTCGGTAGTAACAATAGAATAAGAATTAATAGATTCATTAGTTTCTGGATTAATCCAGCTAGAGTAGATTCCCGCGAACGCAAAAATCTCCTGATCTGTGGGAGTAATTAGATACTTCTGTTTTTCTTTACCTTTTGAATCTTTCCAATGCCATTCGTAATATCCATCGGCAATAACTAAACAACGTTTATCAACAGAATTTCTAAATGAAGGCTTCTCAGCTATGGTTTCAATCTTTGCATTCAGAGTCATTTTTTTGATTTTATCATCTTTGGCCCAAAAAGGAATAAGGCCCCAATTAAACAACTGAATTTCCCCCTGGTTTTCATCGGAAATAATCGGGGTTTTAGAAAAGGTAAAAGCATTTATTTCAAGCTGTGGTTGATATGCATCGGGCTCAATAAATCGAGCACTTAAAGTGCGTTTTATATCGCTGAGTTTGGAATTTAATTTGGTACGGTAACACATTACTTAAAGTTTGAAATTCTAATTTACTAAAAGTAATCAATCCATACAACGGCTAACCAATTACATCACTATCCATAAATGCTAGGCCTGTGAGCTTTCCCCTAATTATAATTAGAACTCTTTATTATAAACTTATTGATGTGAAAGAGCCACCGCAGAGTTATTCAGTATTATATAATCTCAATACTTTTTTTGAATCCGTTGTATAAGTTATTTCGTAAAAATAATTCAACTGCCATTTTTGAGTTCTTTCTGCTTGTTTATTATTTGCAATGACCCAACTCGGGTACACTCGAAATGCTCTCTTTCCTTCTTTTTTGTCCGTTGATATTATTCCTTTTTTTATCAACACAGATTTTGGAAAAACAAATTGGCCAAACTGGTTTTCAGACTTTACGTTTACTGTAAAAAAATCAAATTGGTCATTTTCATTAAAAGGTTCAATTGGTCCGTTTGCAATCCGTTTCCAAAAAGTTACAAACTGTCCTACTTTTTTAGGGGTAATTTTAGCGTTTCTGTTTATAATATTTCGGCCGTTTAAATCAAATCTGCAGGCTTCATACTCTTTACTTTCCGTTTCAAGTAAAAAATCCGATATTTTCAATCCGCATTTTTCATAAATTTCCGTCTTTATTCGATTAAGATGATCATCCATATTTCTTACTTAGTTTGATTTTATAAGTAGCGAGCAGTGACTTTCGATTTGAAACTGATGTAAACACCTTTGTTGGCAGCTGGCTTTTTTGTATACTAACAATGTTTCAATTGACAACTGTTGAAGTTTGTTTCAATCTGAACAGTAGGATGCTGAATACGATGTTTTCCCATTAATTTGATTATTTTGTTTAAAATATCCTGTTCAGTTTTTCCTGTTGCATTATTGACAACTGCGTGTAAGGAGCCTACATTGTAATTACCGTCCAAACTCCAAACGTGAACATCGTGTATATTGGTAATGCCTTCTATTTGGTGTAAATCCGTTTCTAACTGGCTCAGATTTACATTTTCAGGTACCGACTGCAACATTACTTTAAGTGTATTGATTAAATTTTTAGAAGCATTGAACCCTATATATAAAGCAATAGCAATCGTTAAAAATCCGTCTATCCAATTCCAACCTGTAAAGTGTATGATTGCAGCTCCAATCAATACGACTGCCCAACCCAATACATCTTCGAACAAATGAAGCATTATAGATTGGCTGTTATGGTTATGTCCCCCATGGCTGTGTCCCTGATGATAATGTCCTCCGTCATTTTTTATTCTAAGGAAAGCAAAACCATTTACTGCAAGCCCTAAAACTGCCAACCACAACATTCCTACACTGTGAATTTCTTTAGGATTTAAAAAAGAGTTGTATGCAGCAAAAACCATTGTTACTGAACCTGCCAATAGAAATATGGACAAACCTAATGCTGCTAAAAGGGAAAAACGTTTGTAACCATACGAGAATTTAGCGGTGCGTTTCTTGTCCGAAACATTTTCTAACAATATTGCCAAACCTATTGCCCCTGCATCCATAAAATCGTGAAACGCATCAGCAATAATTGCTGTTGAATTGGTTAAGATACCGCCAATTAATTCAACTATTGAAAAGAATAAGTTGAGCCAAAAAGCTAAAGCCAATGAACTTTCTTTGGAATGTTTAATTCCTGTGAATTTGTGGTTATGATTGTCTCCGTTACAATTTTTATGTTCGTAATTATTTGCCATTCTGTTTGTTATTTTAATACAAAAATAATGGCTAATGTGGTGCAATACTATTGCAAACTTTCATCGAGACAATTTTCGCAAATCCCTTTGGCGAAGAAGCGGATTTCATCAATCCTGAAATCTCCCCCTATCTGACTGGGCAAAAGAATATTTTCCCTACAAGTGGTTTGTTTACATATTTTACAGTAGAAATGTAAATGCCAATCTTTATGTGTAATTTCACTACATTCATCATCACACAAAACGTATTTTGTAGTGGTGTTTTCCTGGATACTATGTACAATTCCTTTCTCTTCGAATGTTTTTAAGGTTCGGTATATTGTAATTCTATCTGCAGTAAAAAGCTGCTCTTCAATTTCCGATAATGACAATGCCACATTTTGGGTTACAAGAAAATCGTATACCAAAATTCTCATACTTGTCGGTTTCGTACTTCTATTTAGTAATTTATTTACAGTAGCCTTATCCATTCTGCTTTTCCATTAAAAAATAATTAATTTATCAAAACAAATACTTATTCTGTTTCTATGTTACGTCATTTTTTTGCATTCCGCCAACATCCGTATAAAAACTGTGCGAGCTGGCGCATGATTGTCCGCAGGTTCCGACCGAAGGGAAAAGCGCAGCACAATCCGCTAAGTGAGCACGGAAATTTGATTCAAGCCTGATTTAAGCATTGTTTTTATATGTCCACAGTTATTTTTTTGCTTCTAAGTTTATTACTTGGTCAATCCAATCGGAATTATTGTCAAGATTATAATCGGGTTTTATCCCAATGTATTCGTAATTGCTGTATTTCCTATTTGTGCGTTTTGTGGATAAAACGACTTTAAATTTGGAACAACTTGTTTTTGTAGAAAAAGACCGGTTCCCGTAACCGTAGGTGAGCATTCCTCTTGAATTTTCTCCGACCAAGATAGTTCTTTCATCTTCTTTTAATGCTAAGGCTGTTAATTCTGCCGAACTTGCAGTTTTGAAATTAATCAAAACATAAATCTTTTGGATTGCTTTGTTCCTTTTTAATGCTTTGATTAATGGTTTTGTTTGGTTAATAGAACCGCCACCATTATTTCTTAAATCTATTATTAGGTTTTCTTTGGTTAGATTATCTAAATAATTGTCGTAAAACTTATCCGCTTCTTTAATTAGTTTATTGGTTCTACTTAAAGTCTTGATACCAAGATAATCAAACGAAGGATTTACTGATTTATACGTGAAATTTTCTTTATGATTTTTATTGAAGAAATATTCGTTTTCCTTGTTCCAAAAGGTAGAGTGAATTCTACCGTCTGAAATTTCAATATTTTTTTGATAGAAGATCAATCCATTCTGGTAATACTCAAAAAGCTCAAAATTTCCATTGGGCGTTTTATTAATACGCAATCTTAATTTGCCCTTAGTCCAATCATCAGAATTAGATTTTAAGGTAATTCCATACCAAATACTGTCACTTTCTTTCTTGACTAAAATTTTATCGCTTCCAGCAAAATATATTCCTGAAATGCTATCGTTACTTTTAGAAGTACTGTCAATTACTTTTAAATATGCTGGTACATTTCTATCTATATTATCTGGCACAAAATAAATTTCGTTGTGTCTGTCATTAATAAATGAGATATATTTTTGTAAATAGCCAACACAAAAAAACTTGCTTAAACTGTCATTTAATATTTCTTGTTTTATCTCTTCTTTCCATTTTTTGAATTCTGCTTCTCTGTCTTCTCTTTTTATTTGGTATTTATAGCTCTTAGCGTTTTCAATCAGTTTAGAAGTATTATTAAGTTCGTCAACGCAATCACAATTATTCTCTTGGCTGAAGATTAAATTCACTCCAAAAATTAATATTAATGTCAAATATTTTTTAATCATCTTATGTTTGTAGGTTTTTTTCATAATTGTGGGCAACTTCCCGTATAAAAACTGTGCGAGCTGGCGAGCTTGATTGCCCGCAGGACAATCAGGCGTTGCAAGCGAGCACAGAGTTTCGAATTGAGATAGGTTTGAGCATTGTTTTTATATGTCTTAGCACCCGGCTTTTATTCCATTGTTATTTTGTCAATCGTATTTTTTAGCGAATTGTCGTTAGTCAGATATTGTTTTTCTATTAATTCCATTAGTTTGTTGTCATTTAAAGTTGTTTGTAATGTTGAAATTAAAAAATCGTAATTGGTAAAAGTGGTTTCCGTTTCGAGAATTGTAATTAGCCATTTCCACATTTTTTCTTCTCCGATTTCTTTTTTTATTGCTGTGAAAATCAATGGCGCATAATCATATACATACAGTTGTCTGTTTTCGTATTCGGTTTCTGATTTTACTTTGCCAAATGGTTTAGGACTGAATTTTTTTAGATGTTCAATTTTTTCATCAATCTTTTGTTTGTAGAGTTCTTCGCCCATTATGTCTTTTGTCAGCTGTAACGATAATAACTCTGCAAATCCTTCGCTCATCATATCCCCAAGTTCCGAATTGAAGACTTTTACAGTTCCAAAATAATAATGTCCTAATTCGTGTGCTATGTATGGTCGCCAAAACTTTTGATATTTAGGGTCAACAATATTTTTAAGCCCATTGTTCCAACCAATGCTAAAGATTGTGGGATATGAAACAAACATCCAACCATCTTTTTTTGAAGTAGGCGTTGTTTGTATAAAACTTACTGGTTGGTCGAATGGTCTATTTAATTTTTTGGCGTAAAAAGCTTTATAATCGTTTATAAGTTTGCCGAAGGTTTCTATTTCTTTTTCGCCCATTCCCGAATTTAAGAAGTAGGTGTTATCCAATTCGGCAAAATCGTAATTGCCACAAAAAAGAGTTAATTCTTGGGGAAATTCACTTTTGAAATTTTGTTTTTGTGCCTTTACAGGTTTGCTCCCATTAGCATATAAGGTTGAACAATCATTACAGATTATTTCTATGTCGTAAGTAAGGTGTTCGTAAGTTTTGTCATTTGTTATGTCGTATAGAACAGGATACCAAGCAGATTGAAATCCATCTGCCCTTACGGAATTGTGATTAAAAGCAATGTTTCCTTTCCAATCTTTTCGGCTATAATTTTCAATGGTGTCCTTAACCACAGGAAATTTACCAACATATTTGAATTGGATTGATTTTGGAAGAAATTTGCCTTTTCCATTGCCGTCCTTAAAATAATAAGCGTTACTTTCTCCTGTTGATGTTGTATCATTAAATGCTCTGCTGTATTGTATTAAAAACTCTTCAGGTTCTAATGCTTTAATGTGCAAAATATTGAGCCCTGAATTTATTCGAATATAATAATCATTGATGTGTGGAAAATCACTTAAAGTCAAATCACCTTCGAGAGTTCCCTGTTCAATTGAGATTTCAATTTTTCCGGTAAGTTTTGGAACTCCTTGTTGTGCTGACAGTTTAATACAGGTTAGTAAGGTCAGAAGTAAAAATGTTCTTTTCATTCGTGATGTTTTTTCAACTTGGTGCTAACGTCTCGTCCTATGAAAATTGTGCGAGCGGGCGAGCATGATTGTCCGCAGGACAATCAGCGAAGCAAGCAAGCAGAGAGTTTCGCTTCGAGACAGGTTTGAGCATTGTTTTTATTGTTGGAAACTGTTTTATTTCTTTAAACAGTTTGTTTCCTCTAAACAATAGAATTCCAGGGTATAAATGGTGTCTTTATCATTCCGCCAAACATTAACTTGCAGACTGTTCGGGTTCTTCGAAATTGAGTCGCCAATTTTTAGAAAATCAAAAAATCCACTTGTTTCCCAATCCAAAAGAATTACGTCGGTTCCTGGGCTTTTATCAAGAATCACTTTCTCATACATATGTTGATCTTGATCAATGTACTTTTCTATTATCACTCCGCTATATTCGTCCGATTTTTCATTTTGTTTTAACGATTCACAGTCCACTTTATGATCAGCAGTGCCAAAGAAAAATGCCAAACCTATTACCCCAATTAAGCCAAGTATGATATTAAATTTTTTCATTCAGAGAAGGATCCTTGTTCAAATTATTGCCAACGTTTAGTATATAAAAAGTAGGACGGGACAAACCGAAACAAAAAAACCTTTCAAAAAATGAAAAAGCTTTATTTTAATGATGCTACAATTTAAAACTGAAATGCGTACTGAATTTTTAGACCAAAGGCTAGCGTCCTTATTTCATCTACGTATTGCCCTGGATTCATATCACTCCTGGAAGCTAGAAGACTACCAGTTGCAAAAAAGGTTGGATCTTGATTATTATAATCAATAAGTCTTTCTCCAGAAGCTTCAGGTCTAATATCATTTAGGCCGTAATCAAAGAACAGCCCCATGTAAAGAGATTGACTGTTTTCCAACATAAGCTTGATTCCGCTTTCCAGCTGTGCTACAAAGTTGGTTTTAAGATTTAAGTCTGATTTAGCTCCATTTACTGCGTCAAACTCCCCAAATCCGGCAAACTCGGGATCGGTAAGTTCCACATCGTATTGCGGATAATAACCATTGGTTTGCAATGAAAGAGTTTTAGATTTGTATTTTGAATCTAAAACAAAGCCTGCCTTAACCCCAGCAGCGGCATAAAACCTGGTCATCCCTTGAGATTCATACTGAATCTGTAGCGGAATATTAAGAAAATACACTTCCTGTTTCTCCGAAAAATTATTTGCCTGATATCTAAATTCAAATTCCTCTCCTTCCAAATCCTGAGTCATAAATGCACCCTGAATAGTGGGTATAATTATCGAACCTTCCATATACTGGAATTCTGCTCCTGTACCAAAACTCCAGTTATCAGAAATATAATAAGCGTATTTAGCTCCAATGCCAAAGCCATTACCTAATTCACTATTCGCTCCCAGCGCTTCGTAATCTAATTCAGAAAACGAACCCTGAAGATAAAATGAGACTTCATTATTTGATTGAGCCAATGCCTGGGTACCTACACTAATTAGTGCAAGTATTAAAACAAGCTTTAATATGACCATTTTTCTGGCTCCCATTATATTATTAGTTTTCATATATATTTAATCTTTAAAATAATTTCAAAAAGTACAAAGCTTCCTTATTTTATTATGAATTTGATTGACCTACTAATGTTTTCAGTTTCAATCTTGAGAATATATACTCCCATTTGAAGGTTGTAAGGCAAGGTTATGTTTGTAATTTTTCTATTCGAATTCATTTGCTTAAGAAGCATTCCATTTAGATTGTGTATGGAAAGCTGCATGGTTTCAAGTTCTTCTTTAGGAAAATCTGCTAAAAGCTCCATAGTGCCACCTGAACTTACAGGGTTTGGTGCTAATGAAACATTGAAAGAACTCCTTAACTGAATCTCGGAAGTACAGGTTTTAAGGATCTCTCCTTCTTCAGTTTCCAATACCACGTAATAAGAGCTTTCTGCATCCAAGAGGTCATCTGCATTTTTCCCGGCAGAGAAGTATTGTTCATTTCCGATCACGGAACCATCTTTATACCAACGGTAACTCACAAATTTATATCCACCATTGGTTTCACGATTATTATTAATCAGCATGACATTATTAAACTTCTGAATTACAATATCCTCGAAATTGAAATTCTTCTCTACAGTGATACTATAAGTTTTAGTTGAAATTCCATCTTCAGAAGTCACGGTCACAGTTTCCCGGTAGATACCAGGCGCCGGAGTACTTATGGTAAAGCTATTATCCTGATTTATTGATGACCCTTGATTTTGCTCAAGTTCAATAAACACCTCATTTTCAGTGTTTCCACAACCAATAAGATAGTAAATATCTACACCAGGGTTGGAATAAGTAACTCCATTGATAACCGCAGTATTTAGAAGTGCTTCACTACCATTTATGGTAAGAGTTCTTACCACGGGAGGAGCCGCTTCATAATTTTGGTTTCCTTCTTGGGTGGCTGTGATGGTAATTTGCCCTCCACCTAGGATTCTTACAAATCCTCGGGGACCAACTGTAGCCGCCGGATTCTCTGTTTCATAGGTATAGGAATAAACTACACGTAAACCGGAGTTTGAAGTCGCATCCAGTTGAAAATGTTCATCTGATAGTTGATTTCGATCTTCAAGTTCATTAAAACTAATTTCCTGTTCTGCCTTTTTAATCACTAAGTTAGTGGTCAGTACCAAGTCTTCATATCCCTCCAGGCTTACTGTTGCAGTCACCGTATATGTCCCTGCATTTGTATGTGTATTATTGTTATACGCTACGGTAGCTCCTTCTGGCAATCCAGTAACAAAAATACTATGTTCACTCCCGTCGTAGGTGAAGAACTCAAATTCTCCATCAAAACTCACTCCTGCAATCTCTGCATTTTCTATCACCAGTAATACCTCTTTGGAGATCGACAAATAATTATCAGTTTCTTCGGCAGAAATAGTAACAGGATAAGTTCCTGCAGCGG